>JALSNA010000423.1 GCA_026987255.1 Hyphomicrobiales bacterium
CAGGCTGGGTGGCAGTGTAGCTTTCGCAAGGTGGACTTGCAACAAGCAAGGCCGGTTTGTCCTTGATTGCCTGACCGTCAGGGCATAGGCTTTTGGAAAGAGACGGGGGCGCTTTCCATGTTGGGGAGGTGGGCCGTCATGATCCTTTCACTGACAAGAATGCGCAGGGGCAAGGGGCCTGCCCTGGCCTTGCTGGCGGCGCTCTTTGTGCTGCTTGCCTTTGATGCGCCGGTGTGGGCAGCGCAGAGGGTGGCGCTGGTAATCGGCAATTCCGCCTACCGCAAGGTGCCGCAATTGTCCAATCCGGTGCGCGATGCCAAGGCCATCGCCGCTGTCCTGCGGCGCATGGGCTATGAGGTGAGCCTGAAAACCGATCTGGATTATGACGGCATGCGCAAGGCTTTGCGCGCCTTCTCCCGCCAGGTGACGCGGGCGGATGTGGCGGTGGTCTATTTCGCCGGGCATGGCATGGAGGCCAAGGGGGTGAATTATCTCATCCCGGTGGATGCGGAGCTGAAAGACGCCGCCGATCTGGATTTCGAGGCCATTTCGTTGAAGAAGGCTCTGCATGTCGTGGAAAGGGCGCGCAAGCTCAAGGTGGTCATGCTCGATGCCTGCCGCGACAATCCCTTCGTTGCAAGAATGCAAATGGCCAATGGGCAAACCCGTTCGGTGGCGCGCGGCCTGGCGCGGGTGGAGCCTGAGGGCAGCGGCGTGCTGGTGGCCTATGCGGCGCGCGCCGGGTCCACTGCCGATGACGGCGATGGCGAGCACAGCCCCTTTACCGAAGCACTGCTGAAAAACCTGCCGACGCCAGGGCTGGACGTGCGCCTTCTGTTCGGCAAGGTCAAGGATGACGTCCGGCGCGCCACCGGCGCCCGTCAGGAGCCGTTCATCTATGGCTCTTTGGGGGGTGGAACCCTGGCGCTCATGCCGGGGGATGGACAGGTGGCCGCGGCCGCACCATCTCCTGCGCCTGTCCCGCCACAGGCACCAGCAGCCGGAGAGGATGAGGGCGTGGCGTTCCAAAGGGCGGTGGCGCAAGGCACCATGGATGCCTATGAGGGCTATTTGCGCAAGTTTCCCCATTCGGATCATGCCGCCAAGGTGCGCGCCCTGGCCGCCATGCTGGCCGATGGCCAGGCGTGGAAGAGGGCCAGGAGCAAGGATTCCATCGCCGGTTACCAGTCCTATCTCATCGTTTTTCCGCAAGGGGCCTATGCCGCGCAGGCGCGCAGGCGGGTGGCCGCCTTGCAGGATGCGCTGACGGGCGAAGGACGGGGTGGCGCTGCCCAGGCAAGCCAGGGATCACAGCCGGGCGATCTGCGCGCCGCCATCCTTTCGTTCGTGCGTCGGGAATGGATGCAGGAAGGGCGCACCAGCCATGTGGTCCGGAGGGATAATTATGCGCCATATGTCACCTATTACGGCAAGCATGGCGTCCCGCGCGGGCGCATCATGAAGGACAAGGCGCGCTATTTCCGGCGCTGGCCTTATGCGTCCTACAAGGTGGATGCCGGTACTTTGGAGATCCGCCCGGCGGCTGGCCCGGGGCGGTATCAAGTCAGTTTCGAATACGACTACGAGGTTGCCAGCAGCAAGAAAAGCA
>JALSNA010000424.1 GCA_026987255.1 Hyphomicrobiales bacterium
CGGGCTGTTGCATGCAATTCGCATAAAGCCGTTTCGAAAGGCGCGATGGATTCCCGCGTATCAAGGAATGACGGGAAAGGAGAAAGCCGCGCATCAAGTCAAAACCCGGCCGGGCGCGGCAAAGCCGGCATCATCCCCACCCCGCCGCCATCCCGCGGCGGAGTGAAAGCCGCCCTGCTGGCCGCCATGCTTGTGCTTTTCATCGCCGCCATGGCCCTGCCCGCTGCCCAGGCCCAGCAGATCGGCCGCCCGGCCACGCGCGCCGAAATCGCCATCCTGGATCGTGATGTGCGCGCTGATGGCAAGGGGCTGCCAGAAGGGGCCGGATCAGTGGCCGCGGGCGAAAGGCTTTATGAGCAAAAATGCGCCGCCTGCCATGGCGATTTCGGCGAGGGGGCAGGGCGCATGCCCGCTCTGACCGGCGGCGAGGGCACCTTGAACACCGATCGCCCCCGGCGCACCATAGGCTCATACTGGCCATTCGCCCCCACCATTTTCGATTATCTCACCCGCGCCATGCCCTTCGGCCACGCCGCCACCCTGAGCGCCAGGGAGGCCTATGCCCTCACCGCCTTCCTGCTCGATCTCAACGACATCGTGGGCGAGGATTTCATCGCATCCGCCAAGACCCTGCCCGGCGTGAAGATGCCCAACCGCGAAGGCTTCACCACCGCCCCGCGCCCGCGCAGCCCGGCAACCCGCTGCATGCGCGCCTGCCGCAAGCCGCCGCGCATCATCGCCCGCGCCACCCGCAAGGAGCCCCGCCCATGATCCGCACCATGGTCCTGATCGCCTTTTCCTGCATCGCCGCCTTGACGCAGGCCACGGCGGCGCAGCTGGTCATGTTCGACAGCAAGTATTGTCCCTTCTGCATGCAGTGGAAAAAGGACATCGGCGTTTTCTATTACAAGACCGAAGAAGGCCGCATCGCCCCCCTGCGCCCGGTGGACATCGGCGCCCCCCGTCCCGAAGAGCTGAAAAACATCAAGGGCATCCATTACACCCCCACCTTCGTGCTGCTCGACGATGCCGGCCGCGAGGTGGGCCGCATGGAGGGCTACAACAACGACGAGTTCTTCTTCTTCCGCCTCGATCAGCTCATCAGAAAAATGAAGAAAAACAAGGGGGCAAAACCATGAAAACACCGGTGAAAATCCCGCCACGGGAAATGGAGGCCGCCGCCGGACGCGCCAGCGAGTTCCTCAAGACGCTGTCCAACGAGGCCCGCCTGCGCATCCTGTGCGCCCTGGCGCCGGGCGAGAAATCCGTCAGCGCCCTGTGCACCGAGCTTTCCATGCGCCAGGCCGCCGTCTCCCAGCAGCTGCAACGCCTGCGCGCCGAGCACATGGTGCGCACCCGCCGCCAGGGCAAGGAGGTCTATTACAAGATAGACAGCCACGAAGTCCGCACCCTCCTGAATGTCCTCAAGGAGATCTTCGATCAGGGCTGAAAACGCGCCCGCTGTGCCACACAAGAGTTGGCGGCCCTTTCGCATATATGCTTGACCTCATATTCAAAAGCACTCATAGAATGGGCATGGATGATGCTGTCTTTTTCCAGTCCCTGAGCGACGAGACGCGCTTGCGCATCATCATGCTGCTGGCCTGCG
>JALSNA010000425.1 GCA_026987255.1 Hyphomicrobiales bacterium
AACGGCGCCTTCTTCGGCGAGAGCATGTTCTCGCAAGTGCGCGACGCCTCCAAGGTGGCCCTGGTGCATCTGGTGGCGCGGCTGGTGGCCGGAGGATTCGCCCTGCTCGATACCCAGTTCATCACCGCGCACCTGGCGCGCATGGGCGCGGTGGAAATCCCGCAAAGGGACTATCTGGACAGACTGGAGCAGGCCCTGCGCCAGCACGGCGACTTTCACGCCCTGCCGCAGAATGTCCCGCCGGAGGAGATCCTCGCTTTGGTCATGGGCAATTGATATCCATTCTCCTTGACCCTGGCTGGATGTGCCTTTTTCCGCATCCTCTTGAGTCGGACGTGAAGAAAAGTTTTCCAGCCTGCCTGGCAGGCTGGAAATACTTTTCTTCAGGAAAAACAAGGCGTCCTGCTGACTTGGGGCGGCCCGGCGTCAGCAGGACATCATTTTTGGCCCCAAGTAAATTGCAAGGTTCTGACAGAAAATCTGTCAGAACCTTGCAATTCACGGATTGTCAGAATGCCAGAAAATGCTGTGTATTCGATCTGTTGTGAATACTTCACATGCGACTCTTGACAGGCGGGGCCTTGAAAAAACGCTTGCGCGTTCATCCTCACCCCCTGCCAACCACCCAGGTCATGGGACGCTGCGGGTGGTTGGCAGGGGGTGAGGATGGTCTTCAAGGCGGTTAATAGGGAGGCACAGGCGAGGATCCGGATCGTCCGTCCATTCGATCAATCCCTGATGGAAGAGCGCAACGGGTTTCTTCCCTTGCCACAAGGAACGGGGCGGGAGCGGCGGCACATAGACGATACGCCGGAAAATCCGGCGGTGAGCCGAAAAGTCATCATGAGATTTGTTGCGTCAGGCGGCTATTGGCCCGCGCCCTGCCGATCAGGGGCAGGAGCCTGGACATTTCCGGGCCGTGGGGCTTGCCGGTCAGGGCCAGGCGCAAGGGCATGAACAGCGCTTTTCCCTTGCGGCCGGTGCGTTCCTTCACCGCCGTTGTCCAGATTTTCCAGGTGCTTTCGTCCCAGGGCTCTTCTGGCAGAACGGCGGCGGCCTGGCGGAGGAAATCCGCATCCTCCTTCCCGATAACCGGGGAGATCTCCCCATTGACCACGGCCAGCCAGTCCGCCACCTCGGGCAAGTGGCCGATATTGCCGCGCACCGCCTCCCACAGGGATTCGCTGACATCAAGACCCAGGGCCGCCAGGCGCGGGGCGGCCATCTCCCATGGCATGGCGTGGAGCAGTTTGGCGTTGAGCGCCTCCAGTTCGGCCTCGTCGAAGCGGGCCGGGGCGCGCGACAGGGCGGAAAGCTCGAAATCCTGTGCCAGCTTGCGCATGTCCAGATGGGCGGCGATGGGACGGGACGAGGCGACGGTGGCGCAATAGGAGACGATGGTCTCCGGCTCCAGCCCCCCCTGGCGCAGATCGCCGATGCCCAGGGAGCCCAGCCGCTTGGAAAGCCCGCCGCCATCCTTGCCGGTAAGCAGGGAATGGTGGGCGTAGGTCAGGGGCTGCCCGCCCAGGGCCCCGGTGAGGGCGATCTGCACCGCCGTGTTGACCACATGATCCTCGCCACGGATGACATGGGTGATGCCCATGTCCATGTCGTCCACCACGGAAGGGAGGGTATAGAGATAGCTGCCATCGGCGCGCACCAGCACCGGATCGGAGAGGGTGGCCAGATCGATGGAGACCTCGCCGCGCACCTCGTCGCGCCAGGTGATGGTGGTATCTGGCAGCTTGAAGCGCCAATGGGGCCTTGCGCCCCGCGCCTCCAGGGCGGCGCGCTGATCCGCGGTCAGCTCCAGGGCGGCGCGGTCATAGATTGGCGGGCGGCCGGCCATGGACCGGGCCTTGCGCTTCAGGGCCAGCTCGGTTTCCGTTTCATAACAGGGATAGAGCACGCCGGCAGCGCGCAGCCTGCTTGCGGCCTCGTCATAAAGCGCAAGGCGCCGGCTCTGGCGCGCGATGGCGGCGGGCTGCATGCCCAGCCATTGCAGATCCGCGATGATGGCCTGGGCATATTCCTCGCGGGAGCGGGCGGCGTCGGTGTCATCGAGGCGCAGGATGAACCTGCCGCCATGCCTGAGGGCAAAAAGCCAGTTGAGCACGGCGGTGCGCGCATTGCCGATATGGATGTTCCCGGTGGGCGAAGGGGCAAAACGGACGGTGACGGTCATGAATGTTCCCGGAAGGCGTTGGTGATGGGATAGCGCCGGTCGCGGCCGAAGTTGCGGCGGGTGATCTTGACGCCGGGGGCGGCCTGGCGGCGCTTGTATTCGGCGATGTAGAGCATGTTCTGGATGCGCTCCACCAGGGCGGCATCGAAGCGGCGGGCGATGAGCTCTTCCACCGAGGCCTCCTCCTCCACGAGGCCGCGCAAGATGGCGTCGAGCACCTCGTAGGGCGGCAGCGAATCGGTGTCCTTCTGATCCGGGCGCAGCTCGGCCGATGGCGGCTTGGTGATGATGGTGTCCGGCATGACCGGCCCATCCGGCCCAAGGCAGCCGGCGGGGCGGGTGGCGTTGCGCATTTTCGCCAGAGCGAAAACCTGCGTCTTGTAGACATCCTTGATGGGATTGAAGCCGCCGTTCATGTCGCCATAGAGGGTGGCGTAGCCCACCGACATTTCCGACTTGTTGCCGGTGGTCAGCACCAGGGCGCCGAACCTGTTGGAAATGGCCATGAGGATGACGCCGCGGGTGCGCGACTGGATGTTCTCTTCGGTCACGCCGGGAGGGGCGCCTGCGAACATCTCCTTCAGGGCGGCGTGAAAGCCCTCCACCGGGTCGTGGATGGGCACGATGTCATAGCGCACGCCGAGCATGTCCGCCACGGCGCGGGCATCGGCGAGGCTCTCTTTCGAGGTATATTCATAGGGCAGCATGACGCAATGAACGCGCTCAGCTCCCAGGGCATCGGTGGCGATGGCGGCGACAATGGCCGAATCGATGCCGCCGGAAAGCCCCAGGACGACGGAGGAAAAGCGGTTCTTCTCCACATAGTCGCGGGTGCCCAGGACGCAGGCGCGCCAGATGGCGTCCAGCCCTTGCGGATGGGCGGCGCAAGGGCCCCTGTCAAAGCGCCAGCCGGCAGCGGTCCTGCGAAGAGTGGTGGTGATGAAATCGCGCGCAAAGCCTTCCATGCGCCAGGCCAGACCGGCGCAGGACGGGGATTGGCCGCCCCCCTGCCCCGGATTGACGGCGAAGGAGCCGCCATCGAAGACCAGCTCGTCCTGGCCGCCCAGCAGATTGAGATAGGCCACGGGCAGGCCGGTTTCGGCGGCGCGCTCCAAGGCGAGCTTGAGGCGGGTGTCGTGCTTTTGCTCCTCGAAGGGCGAGGCATTGGGCACGATGAGCACATCCGAGCCGCGCGCCTTCAGATGGGCGGGCACCGTGGGCGTCCAGATGTCCTCGCAGATGGGCAGGCCGAGCTTCAGGCCATGGAACTCCACCGGCTCCGGCAGCGGGCCGGGGGCAAAGACGCGCTTTTCATCGAAGACGCCATAATTGGGCAGATCGTGCTTGTGGCGGATGGCGGCGATCTTGCCCTCGCAAAGAAGCACGGCGGAGTTGAAGACCCTACCCTCCTCGCGCCAGGGGGAGCCGATGAGCAAGGCGGGCGCATCGGCGGTGGCCGCGGCGAGATCGCGCAGCGCATCCATGCAGGCGGTGACGAAGGCGGGGCGCAAAACCAGATCCTCGGGCGGATAGCCGGCGATGAAGAGCTCGGGCAGAACGGCCAGATGCGCGCCCTGCCGCGCGGCGCGGGCGAGCGCCTGGCGGGCCAGATCCGCATTGCCGGAGATGTCCCCTACGGTGGCGTTGAACTGGGCGAAGGATATGCGCAAGGTGTCCATGAGCCTTCTTTAGCGCGGATCACACAGCGGGAAAAGCACTGCTTGCCATCATGGCGCGATGGCAAGGGCCAGGGTGCGCAACCGCAGGATGACGCCGTTAAAAACTTGCTAACCGCACCTTTCGATTCCGCCCGGAAAGCGGGCTTTTTTCTCAGGGGTAAAAACTTTCTTCAACAAAGCCACCCCACCATGACCGCGAGGGGCACGGATTTGGTATCTGCCAGCCGGTATGGGACATCATGAGCACCAACCAACAGCCCCGGAAGAAACCCGTCACGGCACACAAGGGCCCGCGCCCCGGCGAAGCGGTCATCCGGCGCGAGCTGGTGCAGACCCTGCTGGACGACATGCACATGGGTCTGGCGGGCATGGACCGCAAGGGGCGCATCGTGCTGGGCAACGAGGCCTTCTTTGCCCGCGCCGCCAATAGCGGCCTGCTGGGCAAGATGACCATCAGGGAAGCGCGCAAGGCCCTGGCCAGGGGCAATGCGCATGAGCTGGCCCCGGCCCTGGCGAATCCGCCCAGGACCGTCACCGGGCGCAACGGGCAGGCCTACCGCATCGTCCATACCATCCACGAAAGCGGCGATCTGGCCGCCTCCATCCAGATTCAGGCGCCTTTCAGCCTCACGAATGACAGCGATTCCATTGCGGATCTGGCTTCCCTGACGGATGGCACGGAGAGCCCCAATGGCAGCCTGGTACAAAAATTCGCCCATGAGGCGCGCACTTTGCTGACCAACATCCAGGGATTTTCCGAGCTCATGCTGACCGATGAAAAGGTCATGGGCGAGGCGCCGCAGCTGTCCGAATGGGCCGGGTTCATCCGTGTAAGCGCCGCAACCATGCTGCAAGAGCTCGGTGACATGCTGGAGCTCTTGCAGCTCATGGGTGATGAAGACAAACCTGATCTGCGCGCAACCAGCCTGGCCAAGGCGCTGTGCGCCTGGTTCGAGGCGGCGCGTGAAGCCGGGCAGGTGCGCATCAGCGTTCCGCAGGACGACCCCCTGCCCGTCCCGTGCGAGAAATACATGCTGCGCCGGGCGCTGCGGCTGGTGGTAGCGGAACTGGCCACCGGGTGCTCCAGTGGCGGTGTCGATATTTTCATCAAGCCGGCGGGCAAGCGGGTGCGCATCCGCCTGACCTGCCGCCATGACCGCGAGGCGGCCACGCAATCCGCGGCGGCCAGGCCGGGGGCGGCGCATGTGGAGCCCATGGGCATTTTCGGCATTCCCCTGGCAAAAGCCATCGTGTCCCGCCATGGAGGCAAGTTGGAATATGCCGAAGAGGCCGACGGCATGGCCGCTTACAATATATGGTTGCCAAGACAGAAAAATGCACCCCGGTGATTGTAAAGCAGTTGGTAACCGCCTACAGAGTATGCTGATTTCATGACTGGTCATGACGCCATATGCCTTGCGCCGGAAATGCTGCACGAGAGTTTGCTCAAAGGCCTGGAAGAGCGCTTCGACATCGCCCACATCCTGACGGATGCGGAGGGGCGTATCGCGAGTCTTTCCACGGCCTTGCTGGGCAAACTTCTGCCTGCCAATGACGGGAAGAAAGGCTGCGCCCTTGCGCCGGGAGTGAACCTGCTGGCCGTCTGCCCGCAGATCGCGCAATCGCCACGCCAGATCAAGGGGCGCTGGGGGCGCAGAATTTCGGTCAGCCATTTTCCGGCGGGAGCGGGCAAACTCTACCTGCTGCGCGATGAAACCAGCCAGTCCATGGCTCACCAGGCGCTGCGCGAGGCGGCCGCCGATGCCGAAGCCGCCAAGCGCGCCAAGCATGTCTTCATGTCACAGACGGCGCATGACTTCCGTACGCCCTTGAGCCTCATTCTGGGCAATGCCGACCTTCTGCTCGATCCGTCACAGGCCGCCAATCTGACGCCGCAGATCTCCATGGCGCTGGAAACCATCCGTTCGGCAGGTGCGGTCCTGATGAAGAACATAGATGACATGCTGGAGCTGATGCAGATGGAGGCGGGACAAATCTTCGCCGATCCGGGAGACTACAAGTTCCTGCCCCTGCTGGTGGCTGTCATGGAAAGGCGGCGGGACAATCTTGATGCGCGCAATATCCGGCTGGACATTCCCGAGCCCATGGCCCGTGCCCTGACCGGGTTGCGGGTGCATGTGGACCGGGTGCTTTTCAAGAAGGCTTTGGCGCATCTGTTCGATTACATCATCGCCATCTGTGGCGCGGGGGCTGAAATATCACTCTCGGCCTCCCTGAAACTGAAACGCTCCATCGTCCTCAAGGCGGTTTTTCCGACCGGAGTCTATACCCCCCAACAGGTGGTGGACTCATTCGAGACACTGGCGCCGCTGCCGGAAATGGGCCTGACGGGCCTGGCCAGCAACCACTCCCTGCCGCTGGCGGCGCGGCTGATAGCGCTGCATGGCGGCAAGCTGGCCATGTCGCGGGCGCGCGGGCGCAATGTGCGCCTGTCGCTGCGCATTCCGCGCTCTGCGTGACAGGAAACATTTGGCCTCTCCGGCCACCTCCATTATAATGAAGGTGACATTTCCATCCGGCCGGGGAGTTTTTTCATGCGCCTTGATGACGAACGCCAAAGCGACAATGTGGAAGACCGCCGCAGCACCGGCGGCGGGTTCGGGTTTCCCGGTGGCGGCGGCCGGGTGCGGCTGGGCCGCTCGCGCGGCGGCATGGGCATTGGCGGCATCATCCTGCTGCTGGCCATCAGCTATTTCCTGGGTTTCAATCCGCTGGACATGATCACCGGCGGCGGGCGCTCGCTGGCGCCGGGCGGCCAGAGGGAGGTGTCCACCCGCCAGATCCCCGGCCAGGGGGGCGGGGCAAGCGATGCGGGCAAGGTCTTCGTCTCCAAGGTGCTGCACACCACAGAGCGCACCTGGGCCAAGGTCTTCCAGGAGCAGCTCCACAGGAGCTACATACCGCCCAAGCTGGTGCTGTTCTCCGGCTACGTGCGCTCCGCGTGCGGCATGGCGCAGGCGGCCATGGGGCCGTTCTACTGCCCCGGCGACCGCAAGGTCTATATCGATCTGTCGTTCTACAACGACATGAAGCGCAAGCTGGGCGCGCCGGGGGATTTCGCCCAGGCCTACGTGATCGCCCACGAGGTGGGCCACCACGTGCAGAACCTGATCGGAATAGCGGACAAGGTGGCGGCGGCGCGGCGGCGCATGTCCAAGGCCGAAGCCAACGCCCTGTCGGTGCGCATGGAGTTGCAGGCGGACTGTTTCGCCGGCATCTGGGGGCATGACAATCGCAACCTGCTGGATAGGGGCGATCTGGAAGAGGCGCTGAACGCCGCGGCGGCCATTGGCGATGACCGTTTGCAGCGCCGCTCGCAGGGCTATGTGGTGCCGGAGAGCTTCACCCATGGCACATCGGCACAAAGGGTGAAGTGGTTCCGCATCGGGTTCGAGACCGGCAACATGAAAGCGTGCAACACCTTCACCTCGCGCCGCCCGT
>JALSNA010000426.1 GCA_026987255.1 Hyphomicrobiales bacterium
CCCGCGCCGCCTCACTGGTGTCCAGGAACCGTTCCAAAGAGCCTGAGTCTGTAGCCGATGCGCTCACATCACCCCCTCTTCAACGTCATTCCTGCGAAGGCAGGAATCCAAGGCGGCCTTTGCACAAAGCAAAGGGCGAAGAAGAAAAGGCGATGAGATTCAATGCGCTACAACAAGGCCAGCCGGAATTGGCAGACTCACATTTGGATTCCTGCCTTCGCAGGAATGACGAGTTCGGGGCTGCTTGGCGCTCCATTTCACGGGTTTGAGCATGCCTGTCCAGCTTGCGTACATGGCAAGTCCTGTCTGGGCCGCTTTCATTCAACCACTTGGATTTGCAAGCGCATTTTGGCGTTTTTGGAATGGTTCCTGAACACCACTGCGCGCCGCCTGCAACCATGGCGCATGCCGGTCAGTGCGAGTAATACTCGACCACCAGGTGCGGTTCCATCTGCACCGGATAGGGCACATCGGAAAGCTCCGGCACGCGGATGTATTTCGCCGTCATCTTCTTGTGATCCACCTCGATGTATTCCGGCACCTCGCGCTCCGGCGAGCCGACAGCCTCGATCACCATGGGGATCTCGCGCGATTTTTCGCGCACCTCGATGACATCGCCTTCCTTCACCCGGTAGGAGGGAATGGTCACCTTGCGGCCATTGACCTTGACATGGCCGTGGTTGACGAACTGCCGGGCGGCAAAGATGGTGGGCACGAACTTGGCGCGATAGACCACCGCGTCGAGGCGGCGCTCCAGCAGGCCGATGAGGTTCTCCGCCGTGTTGCCGCGCAGCCGGTCGGCTTCCTTGAAGGTGCGCAGGAACTGCTTTTCGGTGATGTCGCCGTAATACTTCTTGAGCTTCTGCTTGGCGCGCAGGTGGATGCCATAGTCCGACAGCTTGCCACGGCGGCGCTGGCCATGCTGGCCGGGGCCGTATTCGCGGCGGTTGACCGGGCTCTTGGGGCGGCCCCAGAGGTTCTCGCCCAGATAGCGGTCGATCTTGTATTTGGACTGATGGCGGCGTCCGGAATTCTTCTTGCCCATGTGGATCTCTCCAAAGTCGTCAAAAACAAAAACAGCGCGAGCCGAAACGGCCCCCGCCGGGGTTATGCGGCTTGCCCTCCTCATCCCGTCTTTCCCGGGCTGACAGGAAAAGGCCCCCGAAGGCCCATTCCGCAGGCAAGCAGTCCGCAAAAGGCCAAACGCCCCTTGCGCTGCCCGCCTTGTTACATCCTGCCGCGGCGGCCGTCAACAGGCATGTCCAGAACCTTCAGGCCGGCAAAGCCCTCGCGGGCGAAAAGGGCGCGCCGCGCCGCCGTATCGGCCTTTCCGGACGTGACATAAACGCATCCCCCCTGCCCCGCCTCGTGGGGCGCGCAGGAGCCCGCCACCTCCAGAGCGCGCCGGGCGATGGCGGCGGAAGGATCGATGAACTCCACCGGCCAGGGCGCCACCCTTTGCATCTCCTCCAGCAGCAAGGGGTAATGGGTGCAGCCGAGCACCACCTCGTCGGTGCGCATATCGCCCTTGCGCACGAAGACCGGGGCGATCTCATCCAGCAAGGCGGCCTCGTCCACCGCCGCACCCGCCAGCTGCGCCT
>JALSNA010000427.1 GCA_026987255.1 Hyphomicrobiales bacterium
TTGGTGAGTCCCGGGCTTGAGACAGCTCTTGCGCAGGGCGATGAAAAAGCCAATGGCGGGCACGGCCATCGGGCATCTCCATCGACTGTCTTAAAGACCATCCTCACCCCCTGCCAACCACCCGTAGTGTCCCATCCATGACCAGGGTGGTTGGCAGGGGGTGAGGATGGATGCGCAAGCGTTTTCAGGGACTTCCCATTTTATTGCATCTTGCTTCCTGGGGCCGCGGTCAGTTGCGCACCCAGGTCTCGGCATCGCACATGGAGTTGCCGATGGCGCAGCCTTGCACCTTCATCTTGTTGCCCAGGAGCTTGACGGTGCCGTTGAAGGTCATGAAGGAGGGCATGGAGGGGTGCTTCATGTTGCCCTGCCATACGCCGCCTTTCTTCTTGATGCCGTTGAACATGACGGTGCCCTTGCCCTTGCCGGCAATGACCTTGCCGCACATGCCGCCGCCGCATTTCCACACCTTGGCGATGGAGCCGTCGGGGCGCTTCCATTTGCCCCAGGGCGAGGCCGCCTGGGCGCTGGCGGTCATGAAAATGGCGGCAAGGGCCGCCGAGGCAATGGCGATGGTGGTTCTTTTCATCTGGATCCCTCTTCCTTGGGTCGTGTGAATTACAAACATTCATATATCTGCATATTGCAAGAGCCATGTCAAAAATCCGCCTTCTTCAAGCGGTGAAAATTTCTAGTGTTCCGTTTTCGTTTCGCGTATAAGCACAAATCATGCTGAGCGCGCTTTCCATACGCGACATTGTGCTGATCGAGCGGCTGGATCTTGTCCTGGAGCCGGGGCTGACGGTGTTCAGCGGCGAGACCGGGGCGGGCAAGTCCATTTTGCTCGATGCCCTGGGGCTGGCGCTGGGCGGGCGCGGCGATGCCGGGCTGGTGCGCGCCGGGGCAGGGGAGGGGCGGGTGCGGGCCATTTTCGAGCTGGCGGCGGATCATCCGGTCTTTGCTTTGCTGCATGATCTGGGGGTGGATGCGCCGGAGCCGGGCGAGCTGGTGCTGGAGCGGGTGCAGAAGCGGGCCGGGGCGGCGCGCGCCTATATCAATGGCCAGCCGGTGGCGGTCTCGGCCCTGCGGCAGGCAGGGCGGATGCTGGTGGAGATCCACGGCCAGCATGATGCGCGCGCGCTCATGGATGCAGGCGGCCACATGGATCTGCTGGATGACTTCGGCAGGCTGGGGGAGCGCCGCGAACAGGTGGGTGCGGCCTGGCGGGTCTGGCGGGCGGCGCGCAATGCGCTGGAGGCGGCGCGCGCGGAGCTGGAGGAGGCCGAGCGCGAGCGCGACTGGCTGGAGCATGTCTGCGCCGAACTGGAGGAGCTTGATCCGCACCCGGGCGAGGAAGAGGAGCTGGCCGGGCGCCGCCAGGTGATGATGCATGCGGAGCAGTTCGCCGAGGCGCTGGCGGGCATGCGCAAGGTGCTGCAGGCCGATGGCTCCATGGCGGGCCGGCTCAATGGCGCCTTGCGGCGCATCGAGCGGCAAAGGCAGGCGGCGGCGGGACGGCTGGACGATGTCTGCGATGCCTTCGACCGGGTGCTGGTGGAAATGGCGGAGGCCGAAAGCATCCTGGAGGCCGCCGAAAGCCGTTTCGATTTCGATGCCGGGGAACTGGAACGGACGGAGGCGCGCTTGTTCGCCCTGCGGGCGGCGGCGCGCAAGCACAAGGTGCGGGTGGAGGAGCTGCCTGCCCTGGCGCAAAAATTGCGTGGCAAGCTGGATGCTCTGGCGCAGGGCGGAGCGCATATCCGCGCCCTGGAAGAGAGCGAGGCGGCGGCGCGGGCCGATTACATGGCAAAGGCCCTGGCGCTGTCGAAGGCGCGCCAGGGGGCGGCCAGATCGCTGGATGAGCGCGTCATGGCCGAGCTTGCGCCGCTGAAGCTGGAGAAGGCGCATTTCGTGACCTCGGTGGAGGCGGACGAGACCCGCGCCGGACCGGCGGGGATCGACCGGGTGGAGTTCCTGGCCGCCACCAATCCGGGCAGCGCGCCGGGGCCGCTGGCGAAGATCGCCTCGGGCGGCGAGATGAGCCGCTTCATGCTGGCGCTGAAGGTGGCGCTGGCGGAAATCTCTTCGCTGCCGGTGCTGGTGTTCGACGAGATCGATACCGGCGTGGGCGGGGCGGTGGCGGCGGCCATGGGCGAGCGGCTGGCGCGGCTGGCTGGGCGCGGGCTGCAGGTGCTGGCGGTGACCCACTCGCCACAGGTTGCGGCCCTGGCGGATCATCACCACATGATTGCCAAGACATCGGGGCGCAAGATCACCCGCACAAGCGTGCGCACCCTCGATGCGGATGCGCGGCGCGAGGAGATTGCGCGCATGCTCTCGGCCCACGAGGTCACGGATGAGGCGCGCGCCCAGGCGGCGCGGCTGCTGGAAGGGAAAGGATAGGTCATGGGCGTTCTGGACAAGGACGAGCTGCGGCGCAAGCCGGTGGAGGAATTGACCCGCGAGGAGGCGGCAAGGGAACTGGCGCGGCTGGCGAAGGAAATCGCCGAGTATGACCGCCATTACTACATCGAGGATGCGCCCATCATCTCCGATGCCGATTATGACGCCCTGCGGCGGCGCAACGATGCCATCGAGGCGCGCTTTCCCGATCTCATCCGTCCAGATTCGCCCTCCCGGCGGGTGGGCGCGGAGCCGTCCGGCAAGTTCAGGAAGGTGAAGCATGCGGTGCCCATGCTGTCGCTGTCCAATACCCTGGATGATGGCGGGGTGCGCGATTTCGAGCGCCGGGTGCGCCGTTTCCTGGGGCTGTCCATGGAGGATGGGCTGGATTTCACTGCCGAGCCGAAGTTCGACGGGCTGTCCATCTCGCTGCGTTACGAGGCGGGCAAGCTGGTGGTGGCCGCAACCCGCGGCGATGGTTACGTGGGCGAGGATGTGACGGCCAATGCGCGCACCATTTCCGACATTCCCCAGCAGGTGGATGCGGCCGATTTTCCGTCCATCATGGAGGTGCGCGGCGAGGTCTATCTGCCCATTTCCGCCTTCATGAAACTCAACGAGGAGCAGCAGGCGCATGGCCAGAAGGTCTTTGCCAATCCGCGCAACGCGGCGGCCGGCAGCCTGCGCCAGCTCGATCCGGAAATCACCGCGCAAAGGCCCTTGCGCTTCTATGTCTGGGGCTGGGGGGAGCATTCGCAGCTGCCCGAGGACAGCGAATGGGGGATGATGGCGAAGTTCCGCGAATGGGGCTTTCCGGTCAGTGATCACAACGAGATCCACCATCACGCGGATGGTCTTTTGGACTATCATGCCCGCATGCTGGAGCTGCGCCCCGATCTGGATTTCGACATCGACGGGGTGGTCTACAAGGTCAACCGGCTGGACTACCGCCAGCGTCTGGGCTTCGTGGCGCGCGCCCCGCGCTGGGCCATTGCCCACAAGTTCCCGGCTCACAAGGGCATCACCATCCTCAAGGACATCCAGATTCACGTGGGCCGCACCGGGGCGCTGACGCCGGTGGGCATTCTGGAGCCGGTGACCATCGGCGGGGTGGTGGTCTCCCGTGTCTCGTTGCACAACGAGGACTACATCAAGGGCATCGGTTCCGATGGCCAGCCGATCCGCGATGGCAAGGATATCCGGGTTGGCGATACGGTGGTGGTGGAGCGCGCCGGGGACGTGATCCCGCAGATCGCCGATGTCCTGCTGGACAAAAGACCGAAGGATTCCAGGCCTTACGAATTCCCCACCCATTGCCCGGTGTGTGGCTCGAAAGCGGTGCGCGAATTCAACCCGCGCACCGGCAAGCTGGATTCGGTGCGCCGCTGCACCGGCGGGCTCTATTGTCCGGCGCAGGCCGTGGAGCGGCTGAAGCATTTCGTCTCCCGCCATGCCTTCGACATCGACGGGCTGGGGGAGAAGGCCATTGCGCAGTTCTTCGATCACAAGTTCATCCGCACACCGGCGGATATTTTCACCCTTCAAGAGCGCGAGGAGAAAGGCGAAATCTGCATCCATTGCCTGCCCGGCTGGGGGGAGAAGAAGATCGCCAATCTCTTTGCCGCCATCGATGCGCGGCGCAGCATCGGGCTGGAGCGGTTCATCCATGCGCTGGGCATCCGCCATGTGGGGGAGAATACGGCGCGGCTGCTGGCGCGCCATTATGGCGACTGGGCGCATTTCTCGGCGGCCATGGACCAGATCGCCGGTGATGAACGGAGCGAGGCGGCATCGGAGCTTGAGAACATCGACGGACTGGGGCCGGTGGTGGTGGAGGCCCTGCATGATTTCTTTGCCGAGCCGCACAATTTGCAGGTCATAGGGAAATTGCTCGAGGAGGTGCGCATCGAGCCGGTGGAGCAGGTGGCCGCGGACAGTCCGGTGGCCGGCAAGACCATCGTCTTCACCGGCCATCTGGAGGCCATGACGCGTGACGAGGCCAAGGCTCTGGCGGAGCGTCTGGGGGCCAAGGTGACCAATTCCGTCTCCAGGCGCACCGACATCGTGGTGGCCGGCCCAGGCGCCGGCTCCAAGCTGAACAAGGCCAGCGAGCTGGGCGTGCGGGTGATCGACGAGGCCGAATGGCTGAAACTGGCGGGGATGGACAAGGGTTGACTCTTTATCAACTTGCCCTTTACATCACGAACCTATCATTATGATAGGTAAGAGATGAAGCAGCCTTGGCCGCCTGCGGTGGCTCCAAACAGATCAATGCTCTGGCGGGCCGTGATGAATGCTTCATGGCGTGGACAGGGCATGCCCGGGAACGGCTAAAGGAAAGGAACCTTCTTGCTGGAGATATTTTCTACATCCTCAGATGGGGATCCGTTTACACGCAGCCTGAAAAAAGCACCCGGGACGATTTGTTCAAATATGCCATCGAGGCCACCTCGCCCAATTCGGAAGGGCGGGCCATCCGGGTGGTGGTGACCCCCGATCCTGATGCTTGTCACGGCGCGGGATGTCTGAAGATCATCACCGTCATGTGGTTGGATGAAATGTGAGGAAAAGCGATGAAGCGCTATCATTACACGGAATGCGGGCTGGACAATGTGGTCATTGTCGGCGCCAATTTTCTGACTGCCGATGATGGCGAAGAGGTGATCGTCATTCCGGCGGCGGGCAAGTTGCACAAGGCCATTGCCGAGGGCATCCTGAAGCGCGATTCGGCCATGTCCGGCAAGGAGCTGCGGTTCCTGCGCACCGAGATGGGCATGACGCAGGCGCAGCTGGCGCAGTATCTGCATCGCGATGTGCAGACCGTGGCGCGCTGGGAAAAGGGCGAGGTTTCTCTCGATGGCAACGCCGAAACCCTGGTGCGCCTGCTGGCCAGTGAAAAACTGCAAATCCCCCTGGATACCGACATGACCTCCCTGTCGAGGTGGAGTACGCCATCCGCCGGTGCGCGGAACATCATCATCGAAGCGCGCGGCGGCTCCTATTATCCCAAGGCCGCCTGAAGCTTCCTATCTGCCGCTGGTGAAGTTGGTGCGCACTCTGGGCGGTGATTTGGGCCGGGGTAGCAGCCGGATGGGGGCAGGCGGGGTGCGCAGGTTGCGGATGATGCCGGGCAATGGCGCAGGCTCCACGGCGAGCGGCGGCAGGGGCTTGCGCTGCACGGTTCGCGCGGCATCCGCCGGGCGGGCCTTGGGGATGGGGGGCGCAGTCTGCCTTTCTGTTGTTGCCGGGGCGGTTGGCCGGGGTGTTTCAGCGGGCGCTGGTTGCGCCTTCGGTTTTGCCTGGCCCAGGGCTTTCAGGGCCGCTTCTGTCTTGCGGCGCAGGTCCTCGCGGCGGCGGGCCAGCACCTCCTTGCGCTTGCGCGCGATTTCTGCCGCCCTTTGAGCCGCCTGCTCCTTTTGCCGCAGGATTGCTTGTTCTTCGGCCTTGCGTTTTTGCTCCTTCAGGCGTTTGCGCCATTCCCGCAGGGCGCGGCGGTGTTTTTGCCTTTCCTGGTGCATGAGCAGGTTTTCCATGCGCCGCCTGTGCACCTGGCGGGCCTTGTCCCACTGGCGCCAGCGGTCATACATGACCTGGCCGCGCTCGAAGGCGGATTCCTCTTGCAGGATGCGGCGGCGCTTGCGCTCGATGCGCTCCAGGTTTTCCATGGAGCGGCGCAGGGCGGTCACCGAGACCCAGTTCTTGAGCTCCGCCAGATCGTGAATCCGCTCCAGCGCGCCCGGCGGGCCGGAAAAGACCAGGCGGAAGGGCGGAACGGGCCCCTTGCCGGCAAAGCGCAAGGACAAATCGAGCTTCTGCTGCGGCACCGAGAGCAGAGTTTTCAGCCGCACGCCAATGTCCCCGGCGGTAAAATCCAGTGGCTCCACGGCGAGCAGGCCGGAGGAGATGGCAAATTTCCTTTCTGCCGCGGGCAGGGGCATGGTTCCCTTGTCAAGGATTTCACGGGCCATTTCTTCCGCCTCGGCGGGGCTTTTGGCCTTCATCACGGCGGTCAGGTATGCGGCCGGGTTGGCGCCCAGCAGCAGGCCCTTTTCCACCCGCAGCAGGCCGCTGCCGTTCATGGCGGTGGCCAGGCCGGCCAGCGAGCGGGCGCGGCTTTTCCAGGTGGCGATGAAGCTGGCCGGGGCCTTGATGACGGGCGCGCCATGGATGTCTTTCAGATAGCTTTGCAGCGGCAAGCGCCCCTGGCTTTCGGCCGCGAAGGCCAGGCCGCCGCGCGCCGGGGTGATGCTCAAGGTGGTTTCCACCTGCGCACTGTCAGGTTTGCCGGCCTTGATGACGGCCTTGAGGGATTTGCGGTTCTGGGTGATGTCCAGGCTGGCCTTGTCCAGCGTCAGGCCGGGCAGCACGGTCAGCTTGCCGGCGCGCCATTGCAGATCGAGGCTGGGCGAGGCAAAAAGCCCGGCGCGGAAGCGGCTTGGCCCCAGCAGGGCCTGTGTTGCGTCATCGGCCTGTGCCGCCAGGGTCTCGTTTGTCTGGCGTGGCGCGGTGAGCCAGACATGGGCCAGGGCGGGCAGATGCAGACGGGCGCTGCCGATGCGCCCGGAAATGGCCGGCTGTCCATCCTGCCAGTTCAGCTTGAGGGCGGCGGAGAAGGGAACTTCGCCAAAGCGGCCCTTGATGCCGTCATAGCCCGCATGGCCGGGGGAGAAGGCCAGCTTGCCCTCGCCATAGAGCGAGACGGGAGGCGTTTGCGCGATCGCCAGCCCGGCCATGCGCAGCAGGGCCGAAGCGCGGGTGGCGCGCAGGGCGAAGGTTCCCTCTCCTGTCCAGCCGGTTTGCGGCTGAAGATTGCGCAGCTGGCCGAGAAAGCGGCTTTCGATGCCGGCAATGTCCAGGGTGAGGGTGCTTTGCAGGCCCTTGGCAGGGCGGCCCCTGGCGGT
>JALSNA010000428.1 GCA_026987255.1 Hyphomicrobiales bacterium
AGGAAGGCGGCGATGCCGGTGCGCAGGTTTTCGGGGCTGTAGCCGCCTTCCTGGACGATGACGGTGGGCAGGCCCAGAGCGGCGATGCGCCGGGCGATGGCGGCAAGGCCCTGCGCGGTGAGGTTTGCCGCCCTGATCAGGGCATCGTTCTTCATGGTGTCCAGCCCCAGGGCGACGACGATGGCCTCGGCGCGGTAGGCCTCGATGCGGCGGCAGGCATATTCCACCGCGCCCATCCAGATTTCATCATCGCTGCCCGGCTGCAGGGGAATGTTGAGATTGAAGCCATAGCCCGCGCCCTCGCCGATCTCGTGCTCGTAGCCATGGAAGAAGGGATAGGTCACATTCGGATCGGCATGGAGGGAAATGGTGTAGACGTCCGCGCGGTCGTAGAAGATTTCCTGGGTGCCATTGCCATGGTGGACATCGATGTCGAGAATGGCCAGGCGGGTGAACTCGCGGCTCAGCGCCTGGGCGGCCAGGGCGGTGTTGTTGATGTAGCAAAATCCGGCCGCCGTCTCGAACCCCGCATGATGGCCCGGCGGACGGCACAGGGCATAGGCGGCCCGCTCGCCCTTGAGGATCATGCGGGCGGCGCTGAGCGCGGTATCGGCGGCGGCGCGGGCGGCCTTCCAGGTGTTCTTTTCGATCGGCGCGGTGGTGTCCGGCATGTGCCATCCGGCGCGCCCGGCAATGGACCGCGGATAGCTGGCGGGGCGCACATGGGGGCGCGGGCCCGGTGCTATGGGGCTCAATGCGCCCATCTGCGCGCTCCATTGGGCGAAAACCGTGCGCAGGAAGGTCATGTAGCGCAAGGAGTGCACCCCCTTGAAGGCCTCCAGGGGAAAGCGGCGGGCGGCATGGAGGGAAATGCCCGCATCGCGCACCCCCTCCAGCAGGGCGGTGATGCGTTCGGGGGTTTCGGGATAATTCACCAGGCGGCCATAGCGGATCACCCTTTGCGGGGCATGGAGCTTCTGCAAGGGCGAGAAGACGGCCTTCATGGCGCCCCTCCCACCGGCGGGGCGGGCAGCTCCTCCACCAGGCGGCCCTTGTCCAGATGCACGACGCGGTGCATGGAGCGGGCCAGATCGAGATTGTGGGTGGCGATGAGGGCGGCCAGGCCCTCGGTGCGGATCAGCGCCAGGAACTTCTCGTGCACCCTTTCGGCGGTTTCCGGATCGAGATTGCCGGTGGGCTCATCGGCGAGCAGCAGCAAGGGGCGGTTGGCCAGGGCGCGGGCGATGGCCACCCTTTGCTGCTCGCCGCCGGAAAGCTCGGCCGGGCGGTGCTTCAGGCGCGCCGAGAGGCCCAGCTGATCGAGCAGCTCGCGGGCGCGGGCGGTGGCAGCCTTGCGGCTTTCCCCGGCGATGAGCTGGGGGAGGATGACGTTCTCCTCGGCGGAGAACTCCGGCAGCAGGTGATGGAACTGATAGACGAAGCCGATGCCCAGCCGGCGCACGCGGGTGCGCGCCAGATCGTCCAGGGATGTGCATTCGCGCCCGGCGATCCAGACCTCGCCGGAGGTGGGCTTTTCCAGCAATCCGGCAATGTGCAGCAAGGAGGACTTGCCGGAGCCCGAAGGGCCGACCAGGGCGGCGATTTCGCCCACCGGCAGGGTCAGGCCGAGATTGTCGAAAATGTCGAGGCGCTTTTCGCCCTGCCGGTAGATGCGCGAGACATGGCGCAATTCCAGGGCCGGCGGCAGATGGTCATTCATAGCGCAGGGCCTCCACCGGATCGAGGCTGGCGGCGCGCCAGGCGGGATAGATGGTCGCCAGGAAGGACAAGGCCAGGGCAAGCACGGCGATCAGGGTGGTCTCGGAGACATCGAGATCGGCCGGAAGCTGCGAGAGATAATACAGTTCGGGCGGAAACAGATGGGTGCCGGTGAGCCAGGAGAGGAACTGGCGGATGTTCTCCACGTTGAGGGCAAAGACCACGCCGAGGATCACGCCGGCAACGGTGCCGGCGATGCCGATGGCCGCGCCGGTCATGAAGAAGACACGCAGGACGGAGGCGCGGGTGGCCCCCATGGTGCGCAGGATGGCGATGTCGCCGCCCTTGTCCTTGACCAGCATGATGAGGCCGGAAATGATGTTGAGCGCCGCCACCAGGATGATCAGCGCCAGGATCAGGAACATGACGTTGCGCTCCACCGCCAGGGCGCCGAAGAAGGTCTTGTTGGCGCGCTTCCAGGTGATGAACTGGTAGCCCGTGGGGAACATCTCCTCCAGCTTCGCCTTGATGGCATCGACGTTCTGCGGATCTGTGAGCATGATCTCTATGCCGGTGACGCCATCATCCATGTTGAAATATTCCTGCGCGGCCTTGAGCGGCATGTAGACCATGGAGCTGTCGAAAAGGCTCATGCCGGCCTCGAAGGTGGCGCGGATGGGAAAGGCGCGGATGCGCGGGGTGACGCCGAAGGGGGTCTCGGCGCCATCGGGCGAGATGAGGGTGAGGTTCTCGCCCAGGGTCAGGCCGTGCTTCCAGGCCAGGCGGTATCCCACCGCCAAGCCATCGGAGGAATCGAAGCCCTCCAGCGTGCCCTTCAGCTTGCCGTTGTTGACGCCGCGCAGGGCCCGCAGGTCCACGCCGCGCACGCCGCGCACCTTGACGCCGGTGGCGGCGCGGCTGGAGGAGGCCATGACCTGGCCCTCGACGAAGGGCATGACGGTGGCCACGCCATCGATGGTCCTGATCCGCATTTTCATGCGCTCATAATCGCGGATCGGCTGCAGGCGGGCGGAATAGACGGTGATGTGGCCGTTGAAGCCGAGGATCTTGTCCATCAGCTCGTTGCGAAAGCCGTTCATTACCGCCATGACGATGATCAAGGTGGCCACGCCCAGCATGATGCCGAGGAAGGAAAACCCGGCGATGACCGAAACCACTCCCTCCTTGCGCCTGGCGCGCAGGTAGCGCCAGGCCAGCATGCGCTCCCAGGCGGAGAAGGGTCTGGTGTCGGTGATGGTGTCAGGCATGGGCTGCTGTCGTGGTGCATTTTTCCGCCAGGATTGCGGCGGCGGCATCGAGCGGAATGTCTGTCTTTTCGCCGCTGGCGCGGTTCTTCAGCTCCGCCACGCCGGATTTCACGCCGCGCGGGCCGATGATCACCTGCCAGGGCAGGCCGATGAGATCCATGCGGGTGAACTTTTCCCCGGCGCGGTCGGGGCGGTCGTCGTAGAGCACCTCGAGACCGGCATTGGCGAGCTCCCCGTAGAGCCTTTCGCAGGCGGCATCGGTGGCGGCATCGCCCTGGCGCAGGTTGATCAGGCCGAGATCGAAGGGGGCCACCGGGGCGGGCCAGATGATGCCCGCCTCATCGTGGCTCGATTCGATGATGCCGGCGACGAGGCGCGAGACGCCAATGCCATAGGAGCCCGATTGCAGATAGACCTCCTTGCCATCGGGGCCCTGGACGGTGCAGTGCATGGGCCGTGAATACTTCGTGCCGAAGAAGAAGATCTGGCCGACCTCGATGCCGCGGCCCTGCACGCGGCGCTCCGGCGGCACCTGCTCCTCGAAGCGGGCCGGATCGTGAATGTCCTCGGTGGCGGCATACATGGAGGTGAACTCCTCCACCACGCGGGCCACGGCGGCCGCATCGTCATAGTCGATGTCGAAGCCGGACCAGTCCTTGTCATGGAAGGCGCGGTCGAAAAAGACTTCCGATTCGCCGGTTTCGGCGAGAATGAGAAACTCGTGACTCTCGTTGCCGCCGATGGGGCCGGTCTCGGCGCGCATGGGGATGGCCTTCAGGCCCATGGCGGCGAAGGTGCGCAGATAGGCGACGAACATGCGGTTGTAGGCCTCGCGGCCGGCCTCTTCGGTCAGGTCGAAGGAATAGCCGTCCTTCATCAGGAACTCGCGGCCGCGCATGACGCCGAAGCGGGGCCTGATCTCGTCGCGGAACTTCCACTGGATATGATAGAGATTGAGCGGCAGATCCTTGTAGGACTGCACCGAGGACTTGACGATGGAGGTGATCATCTCCTCGTTGGTGGGGCCATAGAGCAGCTCGTTGTCCCTGCGGTCGGTGATGCGCAGCATCTCCTTGCCGTAATCGTCATAGCGCCCCGACTGGCGCCACAGATCCGCCGGCTGGATGGTCGGCATGAGCATCTCCAGGGCCCCGGCGCGGGCCTGCTCGGCGCGCACGATGTTCATGATCCTGGTGAGCACCCGAAAGCCCAGGGGCAGCCAGGAATAGATGCCGCCGGTCTCCTGGCGGATCATGCCGCAGCGCAGCATGAGCTGGTGGGAGACGATCTCGGCCTCGCGCGGGGCCTCGCGCAGGATGGGCATGAAGAACTTGCTCAGACGCATGATGTATCACTCTTTGCCGGTGGGGCGGAATCGCCGCGGATGTCTGTCTCACGCCTTAATAAGGCATCCTGACGGCGAAACAAAGAGCGCATGCAAAAACCCGGAGGCTCCAGCAGAGCCTCCGGGCTTTTTGTCTCGCGTGGCCTGGATCAGCGCGACAGGTGCAGCTTGGCCAGTTTCACGCCGATGCTCTTGAAGGCGGCCTCCAGGTTGCCGCTCTGGGCATCGTAGGAGCCCATGGAGGCGCAGGCGCGGAGCATGGACTTCACATTGGCGTTATGCACATCGAAGGTCACCGTGATGATGTCCGCAAAGGGCCTGCCTGTGGCCGGATTCTTGGCCTTGATGCGGTTGCACAGCGCCTTGGTGATGTTGTCGGCGGTGTTGCGGTTCCATCCATCATGATCCGGATAGGTGGGCGAGCGGGTATTCTCGCCATCGGTCATGAGGACGATGACGCGCTGGATGTTCTTGTTGCGCACCTCGTCATCGGAGGCACCCTGGGTGAAGGGAGCCTGGTGGGAGAGCACGCGGCGGCCCCAGATCAGCCCGGCGGGGATGTAGGTATAGCCGCTGGCGGTCATCCTGTTCAATTTGGATACCAGGGTGGATTTTTTCGTCACGATCGACTGCAAGGGCGTGATGGTGGCCGATGGGCAATAGTTGTAGCTGCCATAGCCGTTTCTTGCCCTGTTCATGACGCCGGGCACCTTGTTGGCGCCATAGCCGGTATCCGTCAGGTTGTAGGGATAGTTGCGCGAGCCCACGCAGCCTTTCCATTGCGTCCGGCGGACCGCCCAGTAGCAGCGGCGTTTGCGCGGGCCATAGCGCTTGCAATAGCGCGCAGTGTAACAGATCCGCCGCCTGGGCCCCCAGTCCCCGCCACCTGTCCAGTAGCAAACGCGGCGATGCGCATAGCGCACGCATTGGCGGGACCAATAACAATGCCTGTAACGCTCATAGCGGTCTTTGGGCACGGCGATCCACGAGGCGTTGCGATACTGCTTGCCGACATTGACATACTGGGTGAAGGGCACGATGGCGACCTTGAAGTTGTCCTTGTCGGGGCGGTCCTTGACCTTGTCATAGATGGTGTTGATGAACAGCTTGGCGGCGCGCTTGAGCTCGGCCAGCTTGGCCCCGGACATGGAGCCGGTGTTGTCCAGCACAAGCGCCACTTCCGTCACGCCGTAGGAGCGCTTGGTCTCGGTGAAGGCCTTCAGGTTCAGTCTGTTGATGCGGACAAGCTTCAGGAATGTCGTCTTGACCTGAGCCTGCACATTGGCGGTAACGGTGCCATCCTTGCCAACGCTGACATTTATCTTGTCAATTCTGATGTTGTCCCTGTCCTTGCCGGTCAGGTTGCTGTTGAGCCAGATGGGCAATTTGGCCTTGATAAAGGCAGCCTGGGCCTGAGGAGAGCCGTTCGCAGAGGCCACGGCTCCCAGGATGGCATTGTCCAGGGCGGCTTGCAGCTTGACCTTGGTCTTCATCTGATAGCTGTAATCGATCAGTCCGCCCGCGAGCAGAACCATCGGAAACAGGGATGCTGCAAAGAGGACGGACATATTCCCCCTGAAATCGCGTATGAACTCTCTTGCGGCAGTCATGTTTCTGGAACTCCTGATAGGACGCACAATGCGCCTGCGATAGAATTGTTCCAGTATCGTGCATCAAACAAGTAAACATTCTGTTTTCATACATGGAATTCAAATATTTATATTTTTCTGTTGTATTTATATATAATTTTATATTCAATTTTAATATCTCATTAACGTGCTTTTGTTGCCCCGCACCAAACAGAAAAGGCCCCGGATGCGCTTGCAAAACATCCGGGGCCACATGACCAAAACAGCATGACGCGATCAGGGGATCGTGAGGGTCAGGCAAGGGGTGCTGCCATCAGCGGGAAACCACGTCATTGGCTCGTGGGGGGAGCCTGCTGCCCGGTCATTTCTCTTTCCTGATACCTTGAATGCCCGAATTGCAACCGGATTGCAAGGGTTAATGAGCATTGCTCACATAAATTTGTCCATCCACTCTTCATATCCCATCCCGATTTCGCAATTGCCTGCGCCTTTCGCACCTGCTAACGGTGCGCTCATGACCCGTTTCACCATCATTCTCGATCTTGATGGCACCCTTGCCGACACGGCCCCCGACCTTGTTGCCGTTGCCAATGATCTGCTGGCCCGGATGGGCGCAGGCCCGGTTGATCCGGACAAGGGCCGCATCGCAGCCGGGCAAGGGGCGCGCAGGATCCTGGAGGCGGCATTGACGGATCAGGGCCTTGCGCTGCCGCGGGAAGATGCATGGCCGGACATCATTGCCCGCTTCATCGGCAGCTACCGGCAGCGCATTGCGCGCCATACGCGGCTTTTTGACGGCATGGAGGAGTTGCTGGCCAAAAGCCGGGAAAACGGATTTGCGCTTGGGGTTTGCACTAACAAGAAGCAACATCTGGCCGAAGCCCTTCTTCAGGCACTGGGCGTGCGAGATCATTTCGGCTCCGTGACCGGGGCTGATACAACCGGACAGAGCAAGCCCGACCCGGCCCCCCTGCTGCATTGCATCAGCCAGTGCGGCGGGCAACCGGAACAGGTGCTCATCGCCGGGGATTCCATGTCCGACGTGCTGGCGGCCCGCGCCATTGGCGCACCTTGTGCCCTCGCCGCCTGGGGGTATCTGGACAGGCCCGCCAGCCTCTACCAGGCGGATTACACCGTGCATTCCCCCGAAGACATCCTTGCCCTGGCCTGCGAGTTGCGCAACGCCTGATGCGGCTTGTCAGGATTTGTGGAAAATGGCCGCATAATGGTATGGTGGCAGCTCCACCACATCAACGGCCTTCAGCCCGGCGGGTTCCACCACCTGGGCCACATCTTGCGGCGTCATGCGCAGTTCCGTTGACGGGCCGCGCGGGACGTCCAGCACAACTGTCTCCTCGCGCCGGTGCGCATGCCAGTTG
>JALSNA010000429.1 GCA_026987255.1 Hyphomicrobiales bacterium
GATTGGGGTGGTTGGCAGGGGGGAGGATGGTCTTTTGATGAAAATGCTTGTATACGTATATGCAGATATTCTATAATATGCATACATTGGGGGCGCGGCAGACACTTTTTCCATGGAGGGGAACACCATGAAACGCATCTTCACCGCCCTTTTCGGCGCCGCCATCGTGACCATCGCCACCGCCGGCGCGGGTCTTTCCGCGGGCACAGGCAAGCCCGATTCCGAACACAAGTTCGAGAAGGCGGTGGGCTATTACACCCAGTGCAAGCAGGCCTCGCGCAAGGAGTTCGAGGACATCAAGCCCTATCTGCGCGCCTTCACCGATTCCGAAATCCTGGGCGAAACCGTCAACGATCCGGAAAAGTTCTTCAAGCTGATGGAAATCCTCAACGATCCGCGCACCATCCATGTCATGATGAACTGCGCCACCGAGCCGGTCATGTGGGATACCTGGATGCGCGGCCTGACCAATTATCCCAAGCTCATGTCGGCCATGGTCAAGATGATGAATCCGCAAGGCATGATGAAATGGATGATGGCCCCCATGAATCCGAAAATCTGGCGCTCCATGCTGAGCCACATGGATCCGGCCCGGTATGCCCGCTGGACCACCGCCATGACCAACGCCGATTTCTACAAGCCGCTGACGGATTTCTACAAGCCGGAATGGTATGAGCCGCGCCTGGCCTGGCTGGCCGATCCCAAAAGCTACGATCCCCTCGTCCAGGCCCTGCAGATCCCCGGCCTTGCCACCACCGCGCCGGACAAGGACAAGACGGCTGCCGAATAAGGTCATTTTCTCCTTGCGCGCCGGAGCGATCCGGTATAAGCACCCCTCTGCATCTGTTTGGCTGGAGGCTGAACGGAGGGCCGCCTTGCGCGGCAGGGTGAACGTGGCGGCGCATCCCTCTTTCAGGATGCGCTCAAGCGGTCTGCCCGCCCTTCGGTGTCTTCGCTCTTGTTGACGGATCCCGCATGGCCTTTCCGGGCCGCCAGGGAGGCTTCGCGCCGGACGGATGAAAAACGCGAACGCGAAACCGAAAAGCAAGAAAGGCTGTCCATGTCCTTTTACGAACACGTCTTCCTGGTGCGCCAGGATCTGACCCCGGCCCAGGTCGAGGGCCTGGTGGATCAGTTCAAGGAACTGATCGGCAACAATGGCGGCTCCGTGGAAAAGGTGGAGAACTGGGGCCTGCGCACCCTGGCCTACAAGATCCGCAAGAACCGCAAGGCCCATTACGTGCTGATGAACCTCGATTGCCCGCCCGCCGCCGTCCAGGAGCTGGAGCGCATCGAGCGGCTCTCCGATGATGTCATCCGCCACATGACCATCCGCGTCGACGAGCTGGAGGAAGGCCCCTCGGCCATGATGCGGGCCCGCGAGGAGCGCGGCCGCGGCGGCTTCCGTGGCCGTGGCGGCTCCCGCCCGCCGCGCCGCGACGCAGAGCGCAAACCCGCAGAAAAGAAGGAGGCTGAATGATGGCCGCTCCCGCACGCAGACCCTTTTTCCGCCGCCGCAAGACCTGCCCGTTCTCCTCGGACAATTCGCCGAAGATCGACTACAAGGACGTGCGCCTCCTGCAGCGCTACATCTCCGAGCGCGGCAAGATCGTGCCCAGCCGCATCACCGCCGTTTCGGCCAAGAAGCAGCGCGAGCTGGCCAAGGCCATCAAGCGGGCCCGCAACATCGGCCTGCTGCCCTTCGTCATCAAGTAGCCTTTGAGCGCCGCGCATCGGATGCGCGGCGCGAAGGTTGGAGCGGCACCCTCCGCCCCTAACCCGAACACGGGGACAGCCACATGAAAACGCCAGGCAAGAGCACGATGCACGCCCTTTCGCGCCCCCGCGCGAAGGGGTTTTTGCGCCCCCCTGCCCGGCCCTTGGCGGGGAGGATGGCGCCATGACCTCCCGCTCCTGGCTCGTCATCGCCGCCGCCGCGGGCGCCCTTTCGGCCTTTGCCTTCATGGGCGTGATCGCCCCGTCCCTGCCGGCCATCGTGATGTATTACCTCTCGCCCGCGCCGCTGTTCATGGCCGGGCTGGCCTTCGGCGCGACGGCCGCCCTCATCGCCGCGCTCATCGCCGCGGCGGCCATTTTCGCCCTGCTCAACTTCAAGGCCGCCGCCTTCTATCTGGTGACCACCGCCATCGCCCCGGTCATCCTCACCTGGCTGGCCCTGACCTCGCGCCCCGCCGCCGGTGGCGCCGAGGGCGAGGCGGCCGATGAATCGGGCCGTGAATGGTACCCGGAAGGCCGCCTTCTGCTGTGGACATCGTTCATGGGCGGGGCCCTGATGAGCCTCACCGCCGTCATGCTCGGCCCCCGCCTGGAGGACTTTCGCGCCACCTTGCGCGAACTGGCCGGACGCATGTTCACGGCCATGAACGCCAAGGCCGAAATGACGGCGGAGCAATTGCAGGGCCTGACCAGTTTCGTGGTCAACATGACCCCATTGGTGGCCACCATCCTGTGGGTGCTGGCCACCCTGGGCAACATGTGGCTGGCCGCCCGCCTGGTGCGCGCCTTCGGCTACGAGAGCCGCCCCTGGGCGCCATTCTGGAAGCTCACCTTCCATCCGCGCGCCATGGCCGCCCTTGCGGTGGCCTCCTTCGCCTCCTTCCTGCCCGGCATGGCCGGTCTCATCGGCGAGATTTTCGCCGCCGCCCTCATGGCCGCCTTCGCCATCCTGGGGCTGGCGGTCATGCATGCGCTCACCCTGGGCAATCCCTGGCGCGGCATGATCCTCGGCGTGCTCTATGCCGGCCTGCTGGTCGTCAACTGGCTCATTGCCCTGCCCCTCATCGTTCTGGCGCTCGCCGATCTGAGCTTCGGTCTGCGCGCCCGCTACTTCGCCAGACACGGCGGCCCCCCGGCTGCCGGATAACATCACAAAACCACTTGCTTCAAACCTTGAAAGGAACACAACCATGCAGGTCATTCTTCTGGAACGCGTCGAGAAACTCGGCAACATGGGCGACGTGGTCAACGTCAAGACCGGCTATGCCCGCAACTTCCTCCTGCCCCAGGGCAAGGCCCTGCGCGCCACGAAGGAAAACCTCGCCCATTTCGAGGCCCAGCGCGCCGAACTGGAAAAGAAGAACGCCGAGGCCCGCGCCATCGCCGAGGAGCAGGCCAAGAGCGTCGAGGGCGCCAAGCTGGTGCTCATCCGCGCCGCCGGCGAGGCCGGGCAGCTCTATGGCTCCGTGGCCACCCGCGACATCGCCAATGCCGTCAACGACATGTTCGAAACCTCCATCACCCGCAACCAGGTGATCCTCGACAAGCCCATCAAGATGATCGGCCTGCATGACATCAAGGTGCGCCTGCATCCGGAAGTCACCGTCACCGTGGTGGCCAACGTGGCGCGCACGGAAGAAGAGGCCGAATTGCAGGCCGCCGGTGAAATCCTCACCGGCAATGCCTCCGAGCGCGAGGAGGCCCGCCAGGCCGCCGAGGAAATGCTGGCCGGCATCGAGGCGGCCCAGGGAGATGACGAAGAGGCCGGATCGGAAGAGGCCCCGGCCGAAGACAGCGCCCACGAAGACGGCGAGGACAAGACCGCGGAGTGATCGCAGGTCTTCCGGCACGAAAAACAGGGGCGCAGCGGCCACATGGCTTGCGCCCCTTTTTGCCGCCTCTTGTGCAAATCATGTGCACAACCGCCCGGCGCCGGCCTTTTCCCCGCCACAGTCCCATTTGCCCTTTTCCCCTCCTTGCCGACTCGGTCTATATTCGCCGCCATGAACGAGCATCCCAAGGACATGGACGCCCTGCAAAAGTGGGTTCCGCCGCACAATCTGGAAGCCGAGATGGCCCTGCTGGGAGCCATCCTGGTCAACAACCCGCTGCTCGACAAGGTCAGCGCCTTCCTCAAGGCCGAACACTTTTCCGAGGGCCTGCACGCGCGCCTTTATGAAACCATCAGCGGCATGATCGCCCGCGGCCACGTGGTCACCCCGGTCACCCTGGTGCCCTATTACCGCGACGACGAGGCCATGCAGGAGCTGGGCGGCGCGGCCGCCTACCTGGCCAAGCTCACCGCCATGGCCGCGCCCATCGTCAATGTCACCGAATACGCCCGCGAGATCTATGACCTGGCGCGCCGCCGCGCCCTCATCGAGATCGGCGAGGAGCTGGTGGTGGAGGCCCGCACGCCGGACACCAGCACCCCCGTTTCCGCCATCATCGAGCAATCGGAAAAGGCCCTTTACGAGGTCGCCGAGGAGGCCCGCTTCGGCCAGGGTTTCGCCACCTTCAGCGAGGCCATGAAGGAGGCCATCGACATGGCCGCCGCCGCCTACAAGCGCGATGGCGGGTTGTCGGGCCTGTCCACCGGCCTGACCGATCTCGATACCAAGCTGGGCGGCCTGCAACCGTCGGATCTGGTCATTCTCGCCGCCCGCCCGGCCATGGGCAAGACCTCCCTGGCCACCAACATCGCCTATCACGTCGCCCGCGCCTGGAAACCCGGCGCCGATGACGCCGAATCCCCCCATGCGATGGATGGCGGCGTCGTCGCCTTTTTCTCGCTGGAAATGTCCGCCGAGCAGCTGGCCACCCGCATCATCGCCGCCGAGGCGGAAATCCCCTCCAACGACATCCGCCGCGGCAACATCAATGCCAGCCAGTTCAAGCGCCTGGTGGAGGTGTCGGAGGAAATCAGCAACCTGCCGCTCTATATCGACGACACCGGCGGTCTGACCATCGCCCAGGTGGCGGCCCGCGCCCGCCGCATCAAGCGCCAGCACGGCCTGGGGCTGATCGTGCTCGACTACCTGCAACTGCTGGCCGGCTCGAGCCGCCGCGCCTCCGATTCGCGGGTGCAGGAAATCACCGAGATCACCACCGGCCTGAAGGCCCTGGCCAAGGAGCTGAACGTGCCCATCCTGGCCCTGTCGCAGCTTTCGCGCCAGGTGGAAAGCCGCGACGACAAGAAGCCCCAGCTTGCCGATCTGCGCGAATCGGGCTCCATCGAGCAAGATGCCGACGTGGTGCTCTTCATCTACCGCGAGGAATACTATCTGGAGCGCAAGGAGCCCAAGCCCAACACCCCGGAGCATCTGGAATGGCAAGCCGAGATGGACAAGTATACCGGCATCGCCGAAGTGCTCATCGCCAAGCAGCGCCACGGCCCCACCGGCTCTGTGCCCATCCAGTTCAACGGCAACCTGACCAAGTTCTCCAACCTGGCGCGCGAGGAATATTATCCCGAACCCATGGAGTGAGGCCGTTCAGCGGTAGGCCATCAGGGCCCCGTCATCGCTCAGCACATAGAGCACGCCAGCGGCGATGACCGGCGCGATATAAACCGGATCGCCCACATCGTGGCGCTTCATCACCTGCCCGGTCTGCGGCGAGATTTCCGCCAGCACGCCCTTGGAGGAGGCCGCCAGCAGCCGTCCGCCGCCCATCACCGCCCCCGTCCAGCTTCCGCCCGGCAGGTTCACCGTCCACCTGATGCCGCCATCGCGCAAGGCTATGGCCGACAGCCGGTTGGTCCCGGTCAGGTGAAAGAGATAGTCCCCCGCCACGCAAGGGGTCTGTCTGCCGCCCAGATCGAGCGACCAGATTTCCGCCCCGGAGCCGGCCTTGAGGGCCACCAGCTGGCCCTCCGCCGCGCAGGCATAGACGATGCCGCGGTCGATGACCGGGCGCGCCGCTATGTCCTTGATGACATCCTGCGAGGCCAGGTTCTGGGTCCACAGGGAATAGCCCTGGGCGCTGAAGGCCGACAGATCGCCGGAGGAAAAGGGCATGGCCACGATGCCCGCCCCCACCGAGGGCGAGCATGAGGAGATGAGCGAGGTGCGCGCGCTCTCCCCCTGCTGGCTCCACAGCTGCGAGCCATCGGCGGCACTCAGGCAATAGGCCGTGTTGCCATTGTCGCGCACATAGACCCGTCCGGCCGCCACCACCGGCGACAGCCGCAGCGGCAAGGCCAGTTTCTTGCGCCAGATCTGCGCCCCGTTGGCCAGGGACAGCGCCACCACCTCGCCAAAGCCCGTGGTCACATAGACATTGCGGCCATCGGAGCACACTCCGCCGCCGAAGCCGTCATCCTCGTCCGCCCCCTTGGGAACCAGGGACACCGCCCAGGCGCGCGCTCCGGAGGCCGCCGAAAAGGCCCGCACCCGCGCCTTGGCGTCGAGCACGCAGACCCGCCCGCCCACGACGATGGGCGAGGCCGAAAGCCGCCCCGAGGAATCCGATCCCGCCCCGGCGGAGACCGAAAAGATGCGCCGCAGATTGCGCCCCAGGGCCAGGTTGTGGTTGGCGCTGGAGGCCGTGCCTCCCGGCTGCGCCCAGTTGGCATTGCTGACGGCCGCCGGAATGGCCACCGGCTCTTGCGAAACCTTGAGAGCCGAACCTGTGGGCGCCAGAACGCTTTCGCGCTTGCCCGGCAGAACCGTATCCTGTTCGCCCAGCAGATTGCCCAGCAGCTTGTCGGAGGACGAACACCCGCCCAGCGCCAGCGCCCCCAGCAGCACAGAACGGCGGCTCATGGCCGGCCTGTCATCCTTCAAGGTCATTTCCTGCCGCCAGATCCCGCCAGCTTCGGCGCGATCACGCCTTTCATGATGCGCGCCCGCTCGCGCGCCTCCGGTGAGGTGCCGGCATCATTCAGCATGGCCTCCAGATAGGTGTTCATGGCTGCCAGATCCTGCGCCCGCCAGGCCGCCAGGGCGAGAATCTCGCGCGCCGAAGAGCGCCACGGATTGCCCGCCACGTCCAGCCCCGCCAGCAGGCTTTTCAACTCGTCCATTTTCGCACTATCGGCCATGAGCCAGGCCTTGCGCACCTTCGCGGCATTGCGCAAGGGCGCATCCACCGCCGCGTCATCGGCCACCTTGGACAAAAGCGCCATGGCCTCATCCGTCTTGCCATCGGCCTGTGCCATGCCGGCCAGCCGCAGGCGGGCCAGAACGGCCGCCCCCTTGTGCTTGCCGCCGGCCAGATCGGTGAGCCGCAGGCGCGCCTCGTCCGCCTTGCCCTGATCGAGCAGATCGAGCGCCGAGACATAGGCCTCGCCGGCCGCCTCGGCCTGCTTCTTCTGATAATATTGCCAGCCCTTGAAGGCGCCCACCGCCACGATCAGGCCAACGGAAAAGGCAATGAACAGATTGCCATAACGCTTCCACAGCTTCTCCAGCTGCTCGCGGCGGACTTCCTCGTCCACCTCGCGGAATAGGGATTCGTCACTCATGCCCGAAAAACTCTCCTGAAGACCCGGCAAGGGATAAGGGATGCCCCGTGGCTACCCCAGACGCTTGACAAAAGCAAGGCAAAGGGAC
>JALSNA010000430.1 GCA_026987255.1 Hyphomicrobiales bacterium
GCCTAATATAACAACCCCCGCATTCCACCCCCCGGGATGGGCCCGGGCCGCGCCACAAACCAAAACCGCAAGGAACAGCAGTCAGCAAAGCAATCGGCAGGCCGTCCCACGGCCCCCGGAGCGTTCCGCATGCTCTGGCGCAGGCAGAAAACCGCAGTCGTCAGCCCACGGAACACCGGTCAGCAAAACACTTGGCAGGCCGTCCCACGGCCCCTACCAGCTTTGTTCGTACATTTTGACGGCGCGGTTCATTTCGGCGAGCAGGGGAAGGTTATCCTGGGCGATGGCGCGCAGGGTTTCGGGGGTGGCGGGTTTTTTCAGCAGGGGGGCGAAGTTGGCCCACAGGGCCATGACCTTTTTCAGCTGGGCGCGGATTTTTTCATCCTTGGTACCGGGAAGGCCCTGCTCGGGGTCGCCATCGAGCAGGCCCTTGAGGGTGCGGTCGAAAAGGGCCATGGTCTTTTTCAGATTGGCGCGGTTGGCGTCCGGATCGATACCCAGGGCGATGAGCAGGTATTCCTTGGTCATTTTCTGGGTCAGCATGCGCTGGCGGCCGGAGAGATTGATGACCACGGCCAGCTCGCCGGTATCGGCCCCGGCGGCCTTTTCGAACATCTTGACCGCCTTGTTCATCTCGCGCAGCAAGGGCAGGTTGTTTTTGGCGATGGCGGTCAAGGTGGCGGCATCGGCGGAGCCGGCGGCCACCTTGGCGACCAGCGGCTGGAAGGTTTTCCACAGCTTCATGACCACATCGAGCTGGGCGGCGATCTTCGCATTGGGAGCCTTGGCGAGTTTGAGGCCTTCATCGCCATTTTTGAGGCCCTTGAGGGTGCGGTCGAAGAGGGCCATGGTCTTTTTCAGATTGGCGCGGTTGGCGTCCGGATCGATGCCCAGGGCGATGAGGAAGGATTCCTTGCTCATTTTCTGGGTCAGCATGCGCTGCTTGCCGGAGAGATTGATCTGCACCGCCAGTTCATTGGAGGATTTTTCGACGATTTCGCCGATCTGGCTCATGATATCGAGGCTCTGGGCTCCGGCGGCGGTCAGGCCGGAGATAAGCGCGGCACAGGTCATGGCGGCGGCAAGGATTTTTTTCATCTGCAAAACTCCCGCAAAAACACAACTGACCCCCGCAGCGTGTTTTTGTGCAAGATTCGGGCAAGGTCAAGACAGGCGCGCATTTATATTTAATTTTCAATGCGGCGCGGCGCACGCCCATGCCGAATACTCCAGTGCGAGAGAGCAAAACCCCATTCGCGCCCAAACAGAGAAAGCCCGCGCGCCGCACTTGAGCGCACAAAGAAAGGCCCGCTCCCCCTCACGGACGCCTCACCCACAATCTGGGCGGCCGGGAGGGGGCGCGGGCCGGCGCGACGCACCTCCGTGCAAAAATGAGGCCCGTGCCTCCGCCCAACCACCTTGCCACAATCCTGGGTGGTTGGGCGGGGGCGCGGGCCGGAACGAGTGCACAAAACCCCTTTTGTGCACACAAACAAAAAAGAAGGCCCGCTCCCCCTCACGGACGCCTCACCTATCCTCTGGGTGGCCGGGAGGGGGAGTGGGCCGGAGCGACGCACTTCCGTGCAAAAAG
>JALSNA010000431.1 GCA_026987255.1 Hyphomicrobiales bacterium
AACATCATCGTCTTTGCCGATTCCGACACCCTGTCGGACCGCTTCTGGGCGCAACGGCGGCAGGTGAGCGCCCGCCAGACGCTGATCATTCCGGCGGCGGGCAATGCCACCTTCCTGCTCAATGCCCTGGAGCAGCTTTCGGGCGGCTTTGCCCTCTCGGGCCTGCGCGGGCGCGGGCTCATCGAGCGGCCCTTCGAGAAGGTGGTGGAGATCCGCAAGGCCGCCGAGCGCAAGTTCCGGCAGCGTGAACAGCAGCTCAAGGCCAAGCTGAAGGAGGCCGAACAGCGGCTGGCGGGGATCACCGCGCAGGTCAAGGACGGCAAGATCGTCATCAGCGAGAAGGACCGCGACCTGATCGTCTCGGTGCGCGCCGAAATCCTGCAACTGCGGCGCAAGCTGCGCGATGTGCAGCGGGCGCTGCGGCGCGATGTGGAAAACCTCGGTTTCCGGCTGAAGGTGCTCAACATCGGCGGGGTGGCGCTGCTGGTGGCGCTGATCGCCTTCATCATCGCCCTGCTGCGCCGCTCCATGGCGCGCCGGGCCAGGCTCAAGGTCAGGGAGGGCGCATGACATGGTGAAACTTCGCACCATCATCATTCTGGCCGTTCTGGCGGCCGTCTCCACCGGGCTGGCCGTGTGGAGCTGGCGGGTCAGCCATGCGCGGCTCGATGTGGCCGGAGTGGGCGAGCCGCTGATTGCGGGCCTGGCGCAAAAGGGCAAGGATGCGGCGCGCATCGACATCATCCTGGATGATGGCAAGGATCGCATCACACTGGTGCGCAAGGGCGGCAAATGGTTTGCAGGCAAGGCGGGATATCCGGCCGATGTGGAGAAAATCCGCAAGTTCCTGGTTGCCCTGGTGGGCATGCGCAAGGCCGAGCCCAAGACGCGCCGGAAGGAGAATTACGGTCTGCTCAGGCTCGATGAACCGGGCCGCGAGGGGGCCAAGGGCACGCGCGTCATCATCAGGGATGACAAGGGCGCGGTGATCGCCGATGTCATCCTGGGCAAACCTGTCTATGACCGGCTGGGGGCCGGCAAGAGGTCGCAATATGCGCGGCTGACCGGTGAGGCGCAAAGCTGGCTGGTGGAGGGCCAGGCGCGGCCCGTGCCGGCGCTGACCCGGTGGGTGAATCACATCGCGGTGGACATTCCGCGCGACAAGGTGACGGCAGGCAAGATCGTGCATGCCGATGGCGAGGTGCTGGAGGTCTACGCGACCGGCAAGAAGGGTGCCGATGGCGAGCCCATTTTCGCCATCAGGGACAAGCCGCAAGGGGCGAAGGAAAAGCCCAATTACCAGATCGCCTCGGTGGCGCGCGACCTGGCGCAACTGGATTTCGAGCTGGCGCGCAAGGCGAAGGCCCACAAGGACAAGCCCATCGTTCACGCCGAGGTGACCGGCGCCGATGGCCTGGTGGTGGGCTATGACGTCTATCGCGAGGGCAAGGCGCTGTGGGTGGCCGTCAAGGTGATCAAGGCGGGCAAGGACAAGGCCCTGGCGGAAAGAATCGAAAAGACCACCGCGGGATGGGAATATGGATTGTCGGAAAGCAGCGGCAGCTATTTCCTCAAGCGGCTGAAGGATGT
>JALSNA010000432.1 GCA_026987255.1 Hyphomicrobiales bacterium
ATCATCTTCGACACCACCTTGCGCGACGGCGAACAGTCCCCCGGCGCCACCATGACCCTGGAGGAAAAGCTGCAGGTGGCAGACCTGCTCGACGAAATGGGCGTCGATGTCATCGAGGCCGGCTTCCCCATCGCCTCGCCGGGCGACTTCGAGGCCGTCTCGGAAGTGGCCAAACTGGTCAAGAGGGCCTCCGTGGCCGGGCTGTCGCGCGCCGCCAGCGCCGACATCGACGCCGCCGCCCAGGCCGTGAAGCATTGCGCCAGACCACGCATCCACACCTTCATCTCCACCTCGCCGGTGCACATGAAATACAAGCTCAAGAAGGAGCCCGAAGAGGTGCTGGAGCTGATCGTCTCCTCGGTCAGCCATGCGCGCAACCTGGTGGAGGACGTGGAATGGTCGGCCGAGGACGCCACCCGCACCGAACATGACTTCCTGTGCCGCTGCGTGGAGGCGGCCATCAAGGCCGGGGCCACCACCATCAACATTCCCGACACCGTGGGCTATACCATCCCGGAGGAGTTCACCGCCCTGATCACCATGCTGCGCGAGCGCGTGCCCGGCGCGCACGAGGTGATCTTCTCCACCCATTGCCACAACGATCTGGGGCTGGCGGTGGCCAATTCGCTGGCCGGGGTGAAGGCCGGGGCGCGGCAGGTCGAATGCACCATCAACGGCCTGGGCGAGCGCGCCGGCAATGCCGCCATGGAAGAGGTGGTCATGGCCATGAAGGTGCGCCAGGATGTCTATCCCTTCACCACCGGCATCGACACCCGCCTGCTGACCCGCGCCTCCAAGCTGGTCTCGGCGGCCACGTCGTTCCCGGTGCAATACAACAAGGCCATCGTGGGGCGTAATGCCTTCGCGCACGAATCGGGCATCCATCAGGACGGCATGCTCAAGCACACCCAGACCTACGAGATCATGACGCCCGAATCGGTCGGCGCGGGCAAGACCTCCCTGGTCATGGGCAAGCATTCGGGCCGCCATGCCTTCGCCAGAAAGCTGGAGGAGCTGGGCTACAAGCTGACGGACAATGCCTTCCAGGACGCCTTCGCCCGCTTCAAGGAACTGGCCGACCGCAAGAAGCACGTCTATGACGAGGACATCGAGGCGCTGGTGGATGAAAACATCGCCACCGCCACCGATGCGCGCAAGGTGGTGGCGCTGACCGTCATCGCCGGCACCATGGGCCCGCAGATGGCCACCCTGACGGTGGACGCAGGCGATGGCCACACCACCATCCAGGCCACCGGCAACGGCCCGGTGGACGCCACCTTCAATGCCATCAAGCAGGCCTTCCCCCATTCCGCCCGCCTGGCCCTCTACCAGGTGCATTCGGTCACCCACGGCACCGATGCCCAGGCCGAGGTCTCGGTGCGCCTGGAGGATGAGGAGGCCGGCCTGAGCTCCACCGCCAAGGCCGCCGATCCGGACACCCTGGTGGCCTCCGCCAAGGCCTATCTGGCCGCCCTCAACCGCCTGGAGGCCAAGCGCGCCCGCACCAGCGGCGCCAGCGGCGCCAAACTCTCCGACGAGGCCCGCCGCTCCGGCCCGTGAGGAGGGCGCAAGGGCAAAAAAAGGACAAACGGCAACACCCCGGAGCATCCTTGCTCCGGGGTTTTGTCCAGCCACCGCCCTGCAAGGAGCACTCAGGTTTGCCAAAGGCCTTGCAGACAAGGCCAAGCCTGCCTTCGCGACCTGTGGTGGCAACCTTTCAAAAACCAAAACCCGCATGATATTCAATGCCTTATTCATGAACAAAAATCGCCGGACAACACGCGCTTGTGCCGCATTGCCAATTGAAAAACGGCGCCATTTCTGATGCAATGAGGCTGCGGCAGCACATGGGGGATCAACCTGTCATGCAGGGAGTTGAACTCATGAAAATCGCGTCGATCTACGCAGGCCTTCTCGCTCTTGTCCTGACTGCGGTGGCCGGGGCATCAACCGCACTGGCCGGGAAATGCCCCTCCAATCTGCAATATTGCGAGCCGGGCAGTTATGGCTCCGGAGGATGCTACAAGATTGGCTATGCAAGGTGCACCAAAGGCCTCATCTGCAGCACCGACATGGTGGCCTGCCCGCCCGGCAAATTGGGCAAGGGTGGCTGCTACAAGATTGGCTATGCATTTTGCCGCAACGGAGCCATATGTTCCACCGGCATGGAACTGTGCGTGAAGAATGGCCGCGCCTACTGCTACAAACCCGGCTATGCCAGTTGCCAGTAAGATGACAACTCCCCGGCCCGCGCTGCGCATGCCGCAACGCGGGCCTTGACCGCCTGCGCCCTCCTTCCCACATCCAGAAAGGAACAAAGAGGAGGACGATCATGAAAACGAAAACCGTGTGGATTGTCGTCGCCGATGGTGGCCGCGCCCGCGTCCTGAAGGCCAACGAAGGGCTGACGAAGCTGGACATGGCCCTGGACTACGAGCTGGTGGCCGACCGCCGCCCCTCGCGCGACATCGACGCCGACCGCCCCGGCCGCACCAGGGATCGCGCCGCCCAGGGCCGTCATGCCTATGAGCCGCCCACCGATCCCCACGAGCATGAAAAGATCGAATTCGCCAGAAAGATCGCCCGCCTGCTCGATGACGAGCGCAAGAAACTGTCCTATGATGAAGTGATCCTCGTTGCCGCGCCGAAGATGCTCGGCCTCTTGCGCGAGGCCCTGCCCCGCGAGACCTTGAAATTGCTGCGCGCGGAGGTGCCCAAGGACTTCAGCAAGCTGAAACTTCACGAACTGCGCGAGAAATTGCCCGCAATCGTCTGATTCGACTCACGAAAAGAACAGCCTTTGCACCATCCAGAACAAGGCGATGGCGAGGATGATGCCGGAGAGAAAGACGGCTGTGGTTCTGTGCCAGGGCTTGTCGCGCCACCAGATGAGCACCGGCGCCAGGGCCAGCACGATGGACAGCTGCCCCGTCTCCACGCCGAGGTTGAAGGCCAGCAGGGTCATGGTCACGTTGTCGCGCAGATCGAGTCCTTTAAGGGCGGTGGCAAATCCCAGCCCGTGAATGAGCCCGAAGCCGCCAGCCAGCATCCAGCGGTGCCCCGGCTTGTCCACCAGCATGTTCTGCGCCGCCACCACGGCAATGGAGGCGGCAATGGCCGATTCCACCATCCACGAGGGAATGTCGATGACGCCGAACCAGGCCAGCGCCAGGGTCAGGGAATGGGAAATGGTGAAGGCCGTCACCACCTTGACGATCTGGCGCAGCCAGGGCGCGCCGATGATCAAGGACAGCACGAAGAGAATATGGTCATAGCCGGTCAGGATATGCTCTATGCCGAGCAGGAAGATATGCCAGAAACGCGACAGGAAGGTGCCGCCGGCCACCGGCTGACTCTTGCGGCGCGGCGCGGCCGTCTTGCCCGCACCGGATGGAGCGGCCCTGGCCCCTGCCCCGCTTTCGGGCGCTTTCAGCCTCACCTCATGGGTGATGTTGTCAAACAGGAAATCGCCCATGACATCGCCGGGCCAGAAGACATTGCCCAGCGCCACGTGGGTCTTGTCGGTCTTGAAGAACAGCTGGTAGCGCATCGACAGTGACGTGAGCGGCGCGCCACAATCATAGACGCGCGCCACCATGGATTCGGTGGGCATGTCCTTGAAATCCTGGCGGATGGCCTGCGCGCCCTTGCAAAGGTGGCCATCGGCCCTGACCTCGAGACCGGCATCCAGCCAGCCGCGCAAGGCGGGCGCGCCCTGCCTGAGCAGTTTGGTCAAGGTGTTGTATCGCCCCTTCCAGGCCCCCTTGGGGCGGTTTTCCACCAGGCCGGAATCCTCGGCAATGAAGGCCGGATCGGCAAAGAGCTGAAAATCCACCTTGCCATCGGCCGAAACCCTGACCTGGACGGAAGCCAGCGAGGTGTCATGGGCCAAGGCCCGTTGCACGCCGAAGAAAACCGCCAGCGCCACCAGCAGAAGATGAAGAATGCGCACGATACCCCCTTTGCGGCTTTGCGGCGCAACACGGCCCATCAGCGGATATTTTCAGGAATCACAATGCCTTGAGCCGTGATTTAGACTCTTTTTCTCAACCCCGTCAAACACCATTCCGCCGCAGGGCCGCTTGCCGACGAGCCCCCTGCCCCTCAGCAGGTGGGCGAGAGGGTGCGCCGCACCGCATCCTGCCATCCGGCGATGCGCCTTGCCCGCTCATCCGCCGCCATGGAGGGCACAAAGCGGCGCTCCAGCGCCCAGCTGCTGGCAAAGCCCTCCGGGCCCGGACAGACCCCGGCCCGCCATCCGGCCAGCCAGGCCGCGCCCAGCGCCGTGGTCTCCAGCACTGCCGGGCGGTCCACCGGTGCATCGAGAATGTCCGCCAGCCTTTGCATGGTCCAGTCCGAGGCCACCATGCCGCCATCCACCCGCAGCACCGTCTCCATCTGAGCAATGGCGCCATCCGCCTCCACGTCGGCGCGCATGGCCGCCAACAGGTCGTGGGTCTGAAAGCACACCGCCTCCAGCGCGGCGCGCGCCAGCTCCGCGGCTCCAGTGCCGCGCGTCAACCCGAATATCGCCCCCCGGCAATGGGCGTCCCAGTAGGGCGCGCCCAGCCCGGTGAAGGCCGGCACCAGATAGACATCCTGCTCCGGATCGGCGCTTCTTGCCAATTCGCCCGATTGCGCCGCGTGCTCGATCAGCCCCAGCCCGTCGCGCAGCCACTGCACCGCCGCCCCGGCGATGAAGATGGAACCCTCCAGCGCATAGCTCACCTTGCCATCGAGCGACAGCGCAATGGTGGTCAAGAGCCGGTTGCGCGATGTCACCGCCCTGTGCCCGGTGTTGAGCATGGCGAAACAGCCCGTGCCATAGGTGGATTTCATCATCCCCGGCGCAAAGCACGCCTGCCCCGCGCTCGCCGCCTGCTGATCCCCCGCCATGCCGCGAATGGCCACCGGCGCACCCAAAAACTCCGCGCCGGTCTCGCCAAAGTCCGCGGCACTGTCGCGCACCTTTGGCAAAAGGGCCGCCGGAATGGCGAACAGCTCCAGCAGCTCCTCGCTCCATTTCCCGGCATGGATGTCATAGAGCATGGTGCGGCTGGCGTTGGTGGCATCGGTGGCGTGCACCCGCCCGTTCGTCAGCCGCCACAGCAGGAAGGTGTCAATGGTGCCAAAGGCCAGCTCCCCCGCTTCGGCCCGCTCCCGCGCACCTTCCACATTGTCCAGCAGCCAGGCGATCTTGGTGGCGGAAAAATAGGGATCGGGCAACAGCCCGGTCTTCTCCCGCACCAGCGCCTCAAGGCCCGCATTTTTGAGCCTTTCGCAGGCCTTCGCCGTGCGCCTGTCCTGCCAGACGATGGCGCGGTGGATGGGCCGGCCCGTGGCGCGCTCCCAGATCACCGTGGTCTCGCGCTGGTTGGTAATGCCGATGGCGGCAATGTCCGCTGCCGCCAGCCCCGCCCTGTCCATCGCCGCCCGCGCGGTATCCAGCACCGTGCGCCATATGTCCTCCGCGTCATGCTCCACCCAGCCCGAACGCGGATAATGCTGGGCAAATTCTTCCTGCGCCATGGCCACGACGGAGAGCCTTTGGTCGAAAATCATCGTCCGCGACGAGGTCGTGCCCTGATCGATCGCCATGACATGGGTGCTCATTGCCCCCTCCCCTCCTCCATCATCCACTCGTCCAGGGCCCGGATTTGCGCCTCGTCCATCCACAGCCCCAGCTTCGTGCGCCGCCAGACAACATCATCGGCAGTGCGCGCCCATTCATGCGCCATCAGGTGGCGCACTTCCAGCTCGCTCAGCCCGGCGCCGAAATCCCGCCCCAGATCGTCCGCTCCGCCGGCGGCGGAGAATATGGCCCGCGCCCGCGTTCCATGGGCATGGCACACCCGGCGCGCCACCGCCTCCGGCAGGAAGGGAACCGCGGCGCGAAACTCCGCCAGCAGCTCATCGAAACCGAAAACCGGAAAATCGCCGCCCGGCAATGCTGCGTCATGCGTCCAGCCTCCCTTCATGGCGGGGAAATAGCGCCCGATCTTGCCCAGCACATCCTCCGCCAGCTCGCGGTAGGTGGTGATCTTGCCGCCAAAGACCTGCAACAGCGGCGCGCCCTCATCACGCAGATCGAGCACGTAATCGCGCGTCGTCTCCTGAGCCGGGCCGCCCCCGTCATCATAGAGCGGACGAATGCCGGCAAAGCTCCACACCACATCGGATGGCGCTATGGGGGTTTTCAGATAGCGGTTCACCGCATCACGCAGATAGCGCTCCTCGGCGGCCGAAATCTGCGCTTCCTCAGGGCTGGAAACATCCACGTCCGTGGTGCCGATGAGGGTGAACTTCCCCAGATAGGGAATGGCGAAGACGATCCGCCCGTCATCGTTTTGCAGGATATAGGCCTTGTCATGATCATACAGACGCCGCGTCACGATATGGCTGCCCTTGACCAGCCGCAGCCGCCCGCGCACCGGCGCGCCGCAATGGCTCACGCCATCGGCACGCGAGACCCACGGCCCCGCCGCGTTGATCAGCACCCGCGCCGCGATGGTGGTCTCCTGCCCGCTGTCCACATCCTTCAGCCGCACCCGCCACAGGCCATCGATGCACTCGGCATGAACCATCCTGTGGCGCACCCGCACATCCGCGCCGCGTTCGCTCGCGTCCAGGGCCGTCAGGATGACCAGCCGCGCATCGTCCACCTGGCAATCGGAATACTCGAAGCCGCGCCTGTATGTTTCCTTCAGCGGCCTGCCCGCCACATCCTGGCGCAGATCAAGCCCGTGACTGCCCGGCAGGATGTCGCGCCCGCCCAGATGATCGTAGAGAAACAGCCCGGCCCGGATCATCCACGCCGGGCGCATGTCCGGCACATGCGGCAGCACGAAGCGCAAGGGGGCGATGATATGCGGCGCCGCGCGCAACAGGATCTCGCGCTCGCGCAGGGCCGAGCGCACCAGCCGGAATTCGTAATGCTCCAGATAGCGCAAGCCCCCGTGAATGAGCTTGCTGGAGGCCGAGGAGGTGGCCGAGGCCAGATCGTTCTGCTCCGCCAGCAGCACCGAAAGCCCCCTGCCCGCCGCATCGCGGGCAATGCCGCAGCCATTGATGCCCCCGCCGGTCACCGCCAGGTCATATATCCGGGTCATGACCCCCATACCTTTCGCTGCAAAGCCTTGCCGTGGCCACCACGGGCAGACGCGCCCGTCCCCACGCATCCATATCCCTGAGCTTAAACGAAAATATATGAACCTTCAACGAAAATAGGCGAAATTCTCATTCCGGGCTCAGCCCCCATTAA
>JALSNA010000433.1 GCA_026987255.1 Hyphomicrobiales bacterium
AACACCCCGCCGTGGAGCGCCTATTACATCGATCATGACGGGCGCTTCGGCGGGCCGCGGACCAGCGGCTGGCTTGGCGATGTGGAGGTTTACGCCCCCGGTTGCGGCGCCATCAATGCCAATGACAAAACCCCGCCCTATACGGCCTGGAACTTCCCCGCGCCGCAAGAAGGCCCTTGGGTCTATGGCGAGGATCTGACCCCGGCCTGCACCTGGGCCAATGGCTGCATCGGCATTGCCGATGAACCGCAAAAGCCTGCCTTCGAGGTTGCGAAAAGCTGTTTCTGCCAGGCCGGTGGAGAGGATGGCAAGATCAGCTGCCAGTGCAAGATCAAGGTGACGAGCAACGGCGTGCCCTTTCCCGGCAAGCTGGTTATCTCCGATGCCTTGAGCGCAACCGGCGGGACCATCACCGCCATCGGCTCCTCCGATCCGTGGGTCTGCTCGCCACCGTCCGGCGCGCCGGATTGCTCCATCACCGGCACATATCTGGCCGCCAGCGGCAACAGCTCGGTGATCGATGTCACGGTGGAGTTCGATTCCGTCGAGGACATGGACAAGGCGAAGAACTGCGCCAGCGGCCAGGCCGCCGATGGCCAGGGCGGCACCACCCGGAGCAATGTCAGCTGCACCGGCTTTGCCGGCGTCAAGGTGGAAAAGAAGCTCAAGGGTCATTGCCAGTTCGGTGCGGCCTGCTCCTATGAGTTCGTGGTCACCAACCTGTCCTCCACCACGCCCTACAATGGGCCGGTGACCATTGTCGATCAGCTCTCCGGCGCGACCATGACCATCACCAATATTACCCCGGCCATGTGCAGCCCGGAGCCTGCCAGCGCCCCCTTTGCCTGCGTGGCCAATGTCTCCCTGGCTCCCGGCGCATCGCAGACCTTTACCGTTACCGGCATGCAGGTGCCCACCGGCGGCTATGGCAAGGACACCGTGGAGGTGAAGAACTGCGCCTCCACCGCGCCAGCCCCGCAATCCACCAGCGGCGAATGGTGGAGCGATTATCTGCAGCAGACGCCGGACAATGCCTCCTGCGTCAGCCACAGGGCCTGCACCTTCAACTGCCACATGACCAATACCAGCGATCTGACGGTCAAGAAGGAGCTGAAGTCCGATTCGTGCAAACCGGGCGGGATGTGCACCTACACCATCACCATGACCAATACCGGCTCCGCGCCGCGCTCCGGGCCCTTCTCCATCCTCGAGCAGATGCCCGCGGGCGCCACCTTCGTCTCCGCATCGCCGCTGCCGTGGACCTGCGCGCCGAACAATACGACGCCGGGCAACGACATGGTGTGCAAGTATCCGCCAGGCATGCCGGTTGCCGCCGGGGGCTCGCTGAGTTTCGATGTCACCATCGCCATCCCGGCGGACTTCAGCGGCAGCGAGATCAAGAACTGTGCCGGTTTCGACGTCGCCCCCCTGGGCGGTTCGGCCTCCCGGATCGCCAAACAGGTGGCGAGGCTTCCGGGCATGGCAAAGCGGGGCGCGAAAGCGGGCGATGCGCAAGCCGCCCTGGCGCAATATTTCCTCTCGCGCGGCATGGGCGATGCCGGCAGCAAGGCCCTG
>JALSNA010000434.1 GCA_026987255.1 Hyphomicrobiales bacterium
CCTGGATGCCCTGGCGCGCGAAAAACGCGCCGATGAGCTGCATGCCTGAGGGTTTCCCCGCGGGCCGGTCAGTGGCGGCAGGCCTGCGCGGGTCTGATTTGCTTTCTTGCGCCTTGCAGTTTTTCCACTGGAAGGGAGTTTTTGCAGAAGGCTTTTTGGGAATGCGGGCGGCGTGGTATGCACGCAAGCAGGTTCTACTGTATGGAGACCACAGATGCGCTGTCCGTTCTGTTCGTCGGAGAACACGCAGGTGAAGGATTCGCGGCCGGCGGAGGATGGGGCGGCCATCCGCAGGCGCAGGCAGTGCGCCGATTGCGGCGGGCGCTTCACCACCTTCGAGCGGGTGCAGCTGCGCGAGCTCATGGTGCTCAAGCGCTCGGGCAAGCGGGCGCCCTTCGATCGCGACAAGCTGACCCGCTCGGTGCGCATCGCGCTGCGCAAGCGCGAGGTGGAGCCGGAGCGCATCGAGCGGATGATCTCCGGCATCGTGCGCCAGCTGGAGAGCCGCGGCGAGGCGGAGGTGCCCTCCGAGGCCATCGGCGAGCTGGTCATGGAAGGGTTGCGCAGGCTCGATGACGTGGCCTTCGTGCGCTATGCCTCGGTCTACCGCAATTTCCGCCAGGCATCGGATTTTCGCGATTTCCTCAGCCATCTGACCGGCGAAGAAGACTGAGCCGCAGCATTCGGAAGGAGTGGCAGGCATGCATCTTCTGGCGGCCTCATCCGGGGTGCTGGGCGCTGGCGGCGAGGCCGTCGACCTGAACCAGGACCCGGCAGACGTGCTCATTCTCTCGGCTGCCGACAGCGAGCTTGCGGCGCTGGCGGCGGCGCGCGCCGCGCTGGGGGCGGATGCGCCAACGGTGCGGCTGGCCTCTCTTCTGGCCCTGCGCCACAACATGTCGGTGGATCTGTGGCTGGAGAAGACCGCGCGGGGGGCGAAACTGATCATCGCGCGGGTGCTGGGAGGGCGCGGATACTGGCCCTACGGGGTGGACGAATTGCGCGCCTTGTGCGCCGCCGGGGGTATTCACCTGGCCTTGCTGCCCGGCGGGACGGTGACGGACGAGGCGCTCATGGGGCTGTCCAGCCTGTCCATGGAAACCTGCGAAGCCCTGCGCAGGCTGTTCGTGGCCGGCGGGGTGGAGAATGCGCAAGACATCCTGCGCTTTGCCGCTGACATCGTGCGCCGGGGAGAGGCAGCCCGCCCCCCTGCCCCGCGGCCTGTGCCCGCCGCCGGGATCTGGGGCGATGAAGAGATGGCGGCAGGCGCTGGCCCCTGCGCGCCCATCATCTTCTACCGCTCGGTGATCGAGGGCGGCTTTACCGCGCCCATCACCGCGCTGGCCGCGGCCTTGAAAGCGCGCGGGCTTTCCCCCCTGCCGATTTTCGTCACCTCGCTGAAGGATGCCGCCTCGCGCAAGGTTCTGGCGGAAATTTTCGCCCGCCGTGCACCGGCGGTGATCCTCAATGCCACGGCCTTTGCCTGCGGGGCGGAGGATGTGGCGGACAATCCGCTGGCCGCTCCCGGGTGCGCGGTGCTGCAGGTGATCCTGTCGGGCTCGTCGCGGCA
>JALSNA010000435.1 GCA_026987255.1 Hyphomicrobiales bacterium
AGGTGGAGGGCTTGTCCGAGCTGGCGCGGCGGCGGCTGCCGGTCTACGACAAGAGTCATGATGGCCATTACAACCTGATTTCGGCCCTGCACAAGTCCATCCGCGGCTCCGACCCGGATGCGGCACTCTACTGGCTGGCGCGCATGGTGGCGGCCGGAGAGGACCCGCGCTACCTGGCCCGCCGCCTGATCCGCATGGCTTCCGAGGACATCGGCCTGGCCGATCCGGACGCGCTGCCCCTGACCATCGCGGCGGCCGAATCCTTCCGCCAGCTCGGCTCCCCGGAGGGCGAGCTGGCGCTGGCCGAGGCGGCCGTCTATCTGGCCTGCGCGCCGAAATCCAACGCCGTCTACACGGCCTGGAAGGCGGCCCTGAAGGCGGCGAAGAGAACCGGCTCCCTGGCGCCGCCGAAGATCATCCTCAATGCGCCCACGAAATTGATGAAGGATGAAGGCTATGGCGCGGGCTATCTCTACGACCACGACCAGCCGGATGCCTTCTCCGGGCAGGACTACTTCCCGCCCGAGATGGGCCGCAAGCGTTTTTATGCCCCGCCAGAGCGCGGCTTCGAGCGCGAGATCAACAAGCGCCTGGCCTGGTGGAACAGGCTGCGCCGCCAGCGGGCGAAAAAAAACTGATCCGGATAGCGACGGAATGGCGCCGTCCACGCGTAGAAGGCCAAGGGGGATATTCCAACATATGGAGATGACATGAAAAATCTGGCGATGGCGGGCCTTGTGGCCCTGATGGCTCTTTCCACTCCGGCCCTGGCCATGGAGGAGGATGCCCGGACACCGGTCAAGATGGATGCCCGGACACAGCAGAAGTTTCTCGGCATGATGCGTGGTTTTCTCGAATCCGTGGATGACATGATGAGCGCCCTGGGCGAGGGCGACTTCAAGGAAGTGGCGCGCGTTGCAGCTCAGGACCTGGGGCCGGCCCATGAGCTCATGGCCAGGCTGCGCGCTGCCGGGGTGCCGCAGGACAAGATCGGCGAGATCGCCAGGCTGGTGCGCCAGCGCATGGCGAAAATGGCCGAAGAAAGCGGCGGCGAAGAAAAGATGCATGCCGGCATGGGCCGCATCGTCATGCAGGTGCTGGGCGGCCCCATCCCCGGCATGAAAATGGGCCAGGGCAAGGCTGGCGGCGGTTTTGGCGGCTTTGGCAAGGTCATGCCGCCGGAAATGCACCAGATGGGCATGGAGATGCACCTTCTGTCGGGGAAGATCGCCGATGCCGCAAGTGCGGTGGGCAAAAAGCCCACGGCTGCGGACTACAAGGCGGTCACGGGCGCCATCGGCGAGCTGACCGGCCAATGCCGCGCCTGCCACGCCGCGTGGAAAATCCGCTGACAGCCGGACAGGCACGCCCATCCGCCGGGAAGGCCGCCTGCATTCATGCATTCCAGGCAAGGATCGCCTTTCCCTGGATGCGTGTGCACTCCTAACGCAACGACGCGCCCGGCGGGGGCAGAGCCGGGCGCGTCACTGACGTCAAGCCTGAGCCTGTTGGCTCGATGCTATTCCGTCAGCATGGTGTACTGGCTGATGAAGTCGGCGTTCTCGTCGA
>JALSNA010000436.1 GCA_026987255.1 Hyphomicrobiales bacterium
TGGGCGATTTCGCCCTCACCGGCATCGGCCTGGCCGGACTGGTGGGCGTCATTCTCAACCTCGTGCTGCCGGGCCGCAAGGACGCCGCCGCAGCGAGGGAATAGCAAGGACGGACAAGAAAAGACCGGCGCGAATGAGTTCTTCGCGCCGGCCCCTTTGCCCTTCCGGGGTCACCCCGCCGCTCACTCCGCGCCATCGAGGATGGTTTCGGCAATCTCGATGCCGAAGCCGGAGAGGCCGACGTAATGGCGCTCGGAAGAGGCCAGCAGGCGGATGGACTTCACTCCCAGATCGCGCAGGATCTGCGCCCCCAGGCCGACGTCACGCCAGGCCTGGTCGCGGGCGCGGGCGCTGGCGGTGTCCTCCTCGCCGCCGAGCCCCAGGCGGGCGGCGGGCACGCCGGTGGCTCCCTCGCGCAGGTAGACGAGAATCCCTGCGCCCTCTTTCTTGAACCGGGCAAAAACCCGGTTCAGGGTGTCACGGGCGCCGAAGACATCCTCCAGCACATCCTCGCGGTGCAGGCGCACCAGAACGTCTCTTCCCTCGCCCACGGGGCCGACCACAAGGGCCAGGTGCTCCACCGGATCGAAGGGGGTGGTGAAGCTGACGGCGCGCGCATGGCCGGCCGGGGTCTCCAGCTCGAACTCGCCGCTGCGTTCCACCAGCCGCTCGCGGGTGCGCCGGTAGGCGATGAGATCGGCCACCGAGATGATCTTCAGACCATGCTCGCGGGCGAAGGCCAGCACCTGCGGGCCGCGCTTGACGGTGCCATCATCGTTGACCAGCTCGGAGATGACGCCGACCGGGGTCTCGCCGGCCAGGCGGCACAGATCCACCGCCGCCTCGGTGTGGCCGGAGCGGATGAGCACACCGCCGGGGCGCGCCACCAGCGGAAAGACATGCCCGGGGCGGACGAAATCGGCCGCCGCCGCGTTGGGGTTGGCCAGGCCGTGCACCGTGGCGGCGCGCTCGGCGGCCGAGATGCCGGTGGTCAGGCCGGGACGGTAGTCCACCGAAACGGTGAAGGCGGTGGCCAAGGGCGCATCATTGGTGGCCACCATGGGCTCCAGGTTGAGACGCCGGGCATCCTCCTGCGTCATGGGGGCGCAGATGATGCCGGAGGTGTGGCGGATCATGAAGGCCATCTGCTCGGGGGTGATCTTCGCCGCCGCGCCGATCAGGTCGCCCTCGTTCTCGCGGTCGTCATCATCGACAACCACCACCAGCTCGCCTCTGGATATGGCCTTGAGGGCTTCATCCACGCTGTCGAGCGCCGGGTTTGCCTGCGGGTTCATCATGTTTCCGTTCCTGTCTGCCGCCACCAGGCCGCCGGTTCCGACCCTGCCCCCGGTTGCGCTTTCGATCTTCATGGCCAGATCGGGCGAGGGGGCCTCGCCCCTGACGATCCGGGAAATGCGCCCCTGCGAGACGCTGGCCGGGCATCTTTATCAACTGTCTGAAAACCATCCTCACCCCCTGCCAACCACCCGTAGTGTCCCGTGACCTAGGTGGTTGGCAGGGGGTGAGGATGGACGCGCAAGCGTTTTTAGAGACACCCG
>JALSNA010000437.1 GCA_026987255.1 Hyphomicrobiales bacterium
TGGCCGACGTGACCCCGGACATGGCGCGCAAGGATGATCAGCCGAAGCTGCTGTAGCCGGAAGCGAAGAAAGGCTTGATCAGTCGGACGTGAAGAAAAGTTTTCCAGCCTGCCTGGCAGGCTGGAAATACTTTTCTTCAGGAAAAACAAGGCGTCCTGCTGACTTGGGGCGGCCCGGCGTCAGCAGGACATCATTTTTGGCCCCAAGTAAATTGCAAGGTTCTGACAGAAAATCTGTCAGAACCTTGCAATTCACGGATTGTCAGAATGCCAGAAAATGCTGTGTATTCAATCTGTTGTGAATACTTCACATGCGACTGATCAGGGTCTGGACTCAACAAAAACGTGGCGCCAGCCCCTTCGGGCGGCAAATGCGTCTTTCCCAGGGGCCTGCATGGGCCCACGCCCTACAACTTGTAGCGCAGGCCGATGGTGAAGCGGTTTTCCAGATAATCCGCGCCGGCGAAGGTGCTCCACTGGCGCTCCGCACCCCAGGCGCCCACCAGCTCATAGCCGCGATGGAAGGTCCAGGAGATTTCCGCCCCGGCGTTCAGCAGCCATTCATGATCCGGGATGCCGATGTAGCCGGTGTATTCCAGCCCCAGGTTGCCCTTCAGCAGCAGGTTGTCGCGCAGGGCGTGTTGCGGGGTGATGGCGAGGGTATACTTGCGGGCTCCGGAGCTGCCGGAGGTTGTGGTCTCGTCGATGTCGAAGCTGGAGGCCAGCTTGACGCGGGTGATGCGGGTGGGCCGCCAGGTCACGCTGGCGTTGAGACCCACGCCATGGGCCGTCCTGTAGGCGGGATCGTCATAGTCGCGCAGCGCCAGGCGCAATCCGGCCGATCCAGACCAGATGGCATCGGGAGCGAACTCCACCCCGGCCTCCACATATGCGCCGGTGGAATTGCGCTCGATCCCGGAAGAATCGCGGTTTCTGTCGTGAATGCGCCGGTCCGCGCCAATTTCCGCATAGGGATGGAGGATGGCCGCCGGGCGGTAGGTGAGGCGCAGGTGTGCCGCGGGCTGGGTATAATCGTCATCATACCCCGAAGAGCCGCCGGAGAGCGGCCTGGTGTAAAGCCTGCGGGTCACATCGGCGCCGAGGGAAAGGCGCAAGCGCCCGGCCTCGTGGGTGAGGGTGGTCTTCAGCCCCAGGTCGTGTTGCAGGCGGCCGGAAGCTCCGTCCTCCTCGCCAAGATCATAGGTGGTCTCGATGGTGGCATAAGTGGTGTATCGGATATCCAGGCGCAGTCTGGCGCTGGCCGATGCCGTGGCCTCGCGCTCGCCGTGCCTTGACCACTGGATGAACTCGCTGCCCAGGCGGATGTCCAGCCCGTGGCGTGGCCAGATGCTTTTCAGCCGGATGGAGGGCGCGATGCGCACCCCGGCGGCGGCTTTCCTGTCATGGGTTGTTTGATCGATGTTGTCGCTGACGACACCATCTGCTTCGATGGTTTCATGCAGCCGGAAGGCCCCGAGGCGCAGACCGGGCGGATCGAAGGGGCCGGGCGGCGTCTCGCCCGGCGGCAAAGGTGGCGCTGGCAGGGCCTCTTCGCGCATGTCCTGCGGTGCCTGCGCAGCCTGAAGACGCAAGGCTGAAGGCGCAGCGGGCATGGCAGGCATGGGCGGCAGGGCTGGCGGCCTGGCAAAGGCGGGGGGTGGGGCCTGGGGCTGCTTTGCCGGGGTGGGGGTCTGTGCCGGTTGCGCATTTTCTTCTCCCGGCACAGGGTAAAGCGGATCGCCCGGTTGCGCCTGCTGGGCGCACAGGCTGGCGCTGGCGGCCGTCAGGCTGGCGATGGCGGCGCATGTCAGCAAGAGATGCCTGGTCGCCGCCTTTGGGGTGAATGGCCGGGAGATGAGCATGGGTGCGCGCTATCGAGCCTTGGGACGTGGGAAGATTTCGGGCATCTTGAGGATTTATGGTTAACAGCCGGTTGATGGTTGACATCATCCGGGGACGATTTTAAGAACATATCATGAACAATCATTTGACAGAAGATGCCGGGGTCATTGGCGCGGCGGATATCTTCCGGGGCGTGCGGCGGCTGTTGCGCGAAGCGGGGCATGTCTCGATCAGCGAAGCGCCACTGGGCAACGGGCGCAGGGCGGACATTCTGGCGCTGGCGGCGGGGCAAGGAGAGATCGTCATTGTCGAGGTGAAATCCTCGCGGGCCGATTACCTGGCCGATCACAAGTGGCGGGAGTATCTGCAGTGGTGCGATGCTTTCTATTTTGCCCTGCCTGCGCATCTGGGCCTGGAGCTGACGCCAAGGGAAGAGGGGCTTATCATCGCCGATGCCTGGGGCGGGGAGATCGTGCGCCCGCCGGTGCGGCGCAAGCTGGCGGCGGCGCGGCGGCGGGCCATGACCTTGCGTTTTGCCCGGCTGGCGGCGCAAAGGCTGCACCGGCTGGAGGATCCCGCTTTGTCAGGCGCGGGGTTTTTGGCTCTCCGGCGGGCGGCAAGAGGGCGGGGGCCATGATTGCGCTGGCGGCGGAAAGTTTCTATACCGGTTGACATGGCGGGCCGATGGCGAGCGCGCCGATGAGAAAACCTTGCCGGGAGAGGACACGGATGAACCGGATAGAGAAGGCCTGCCAGGAAAAGGGCATGCGCATGACCGGCCAAAGGCGGGTCATCGCGCAGGTGATCTCGCAGGCGGACGATCATCCCGATGTCGAGGAGCTGCACAAGCGCGCCGCCGCCATCGATCCGCACATTTCCATCGCCACCGTCTATCGCACCGTGAAGCTCTTCGAAGATGCCGGAATCCTGGAGCGGCACGACTTCCGCGACGGACGGGCGCGCTATGAACCGGCGGGCGAGACCCATCACGACCACCTGATCGATCTCAACAGCGGCGAGGTCATCGAGTTTTCCTCGCCCGAAATCGAGGCCCTGCAGGAAAAGATCGCCCGCGAGCTGGGATACAAGCTGGTGGACCACCGGCTTGAGCTTTATGCGGTGAAAATCTCCGGGGACGAATAGGACGGTGGCCGGACCTTTGGCAAAGATGGCGCGGCTGGCCCGCGCCGGGCGGGTGATCGCCCGCCACGAGGGGGTTGTCTCGCCGCAGCAGCTGGCCGGGGCCCCCTGGATCGCGCGGGCGGCGCTGAAGGTGGCCGGGACCGGCCCGGCGCCGGCATCGGGCAAGGATGCCGATGGCCTGAGCGCCATTTCGGCCGCCCTGGCCGAACTGGGGCCGAGCTGGATCAAGCTGGGGCAGTTCCTGGCCACCCGGCCGGACATCGTCGGCATGGAGCGGGCGGTGCAGCTCAGCGAGCTGCAAGACCGTCTGCCGCCCTTTTCCATGCAGGAGGCCGAAGGGGAGATCGAAGCCGGGCTGGGCGCGCCGGTGGGAGAGCTGTTTGCCGATTTCGGCCCGCCGGTGGCGGCGGCTTCCATTGCCCAGGTGCACAAGGCCACGACGGCGGATGGCCGCGCCGTGGCGGTCAAGATCCTGCGCCCGGGGGTGGAAAAACGCTTCGAGAAGGATCTGGAGGCCTTCTATTTCGCCGCCCGGATGGTGGAGCGCTTTCATGCCCCCTCCCGGCGGCTGAAGCCGGTGGAGGTGGTCGATACCCTGGCCCATTCGGTGCGTCTGGAAATGGATCTGCGCATGGAGGCGGCGGCCATGTCGGAAATGGCCGAAAACACCCGTGACGATCCGGGCTTTCGCATTCCACAGGTGGACTGGCAGCGCACCTCGCGGCGCATCCTGACCACCGAATGGATCGATGGCGTGCCGCTTTCGGATGTGGCCGGCCTGCGCGCCGCAGGGCATGATCTGGAGCGGCTGGCCGATACCGTCATCCAGAGCTTTCTGCGCCAGACGCTGCGCGATGGCTTCTTTCACGCCGATCTGCACCAGGGCAACCTTTTCGTAGATGCGCAGGGCAATCTGGTGGCGGTGGATTTCGGCATCACCGGGCGGCTGACGCCTTTCGAGCGGCGCGTCTGGGCGGAAATCCTGCATGGCTTCATCACCCGCGACTACCGGCGCAATGCGCAGGTGCATTTCGAGGCCGGATATGTGCCATCCCATCATTCGGTGGAGGAATTCGCCCAGGCGCTGCGGGCCATAGGCGAGCCGATCATGGGCCGCGAGGCGGACGAAATCTCCATGGGCCAGCTTCTGGGGCAGCTGTTCAAGACGACGGAAAAATACGACATGGCCACGCAGCCGCAATTGCTGATGATGCAAAAGACCATGGTGGTGGTGGAGGGCGTGGCGCGCACCCTCAATCCGAAGCTCAACATGTGGGATTCGGCCGAGCCGGTGGTCAGGGAGTGGATTGCCCGCCACCTGGGCCCGGCGGGCAGGATGTCCGATGCGGCATCGAACGCGGCCAGCGGGGCGCGCATGCTCGCAAGGCTGCCCGATGTGCTGCAAGAGGCTTCCGAAGCGGCCGCCGCCCTGGCGGACATGAGCCGGGCGCAGGAGGCCGCGGCAAGGCGCGGAACGGACTGGAAGCAGGCCGCGCCGCTGTGGATCGCGGCGGCCGCCCTGGTGGTCATGGCGGCATCCTTCGTGTGGTAGACTGGCCCTTGGGAGGCTCGGCGATGAACAGGCGCATTCTTCTCATCATCGGCGGCGGCATTGCGGCCTACAAGGCGCTGGAGCTGATCCGGCTGCTGAAAAGACGCGGCATCGCCGTCACCCCCGTGCTGACGCAGGCGGGGGCGCAGTTCGTGACGGAGATGTCCGTGGCCGCCCTGGCGGGGGAAAAGGTCCATGGCGATCTGTTTTCCATCACCGATGAGACGCAGATGGGACACATCGAGCTTTCCCGCGCCGCGGATCTGGTGGTTGTTGCTCCGGCCACCGCCGATCTCATGGCCAAGGCGGCGGCGGGGCTGGCCAGCGATCTGGCCTCGACGCTGCTGCTGGCCACGGACAAGCCGGTGCTCATGGCCCCGGCGATGAACGTGCGCATGTGGGAGCATGCGGCCACGCGGCGCAACCTGGCGCAATTGCGCGCCGACGGGGTGCGCTTCACCGGCCCGGAAAGCGGGGAGATGGCCTGCGGCGAATTCGGCCCCGGGCGGATGGCCGAACCGGAGACGATAGCGGCGGAAATCGAAACCCTTCTGGATGCGCCCGGCGCCCTGCCGGAAGGGCCCTTGTCGGGCCGCAAGGTGGTGATCACCGCCGGGCCGACCCATGAGCCCATCGATCCGGTGCGCTATATCGCCAACCGCTCCTCCGGGCGGCAGGGATACGCGCTGGCCGGGGCGGCGCGGGATATGGGCGCGCGGGTGGTGCTGGTCTCCGGGCCGGTCAGCCTGCCGGTGCCGCCCGGGATCGAGGTGATCCCGGTGGAGAGGGCCGAAGAGATGCTGGCGGCGGTGAAGGAGGAAATGCCGTGCGATCTGGCCATTTTCGCCGCCGCCGTGGCCGACTGGCGGGTCAAGGAAGCAGCGGCCGGGAAGCTGAAGAAGCAGGCCGGGCCGCCGCGTCTTGAGCTTGCGCCCAATCCGGACATCCTGGCCACCATCGGCAAGATGAAAAGACATCGCCCCGCCCTGGTCATCGGCTTTGCGGCGGAGACGGAGGATCTGCTGGCACAGGCGCGGCGCAAGCTGGCGGCCAAGGGGGCGGACATGATCGTGGCCAATGATGTCTCGCCGGAATCGGGGGTGTTCGGCGGGGCGCACAACCAGGTGCATCTGGTGACGGCGCAAGGCGTGGAGGACTGGCCGCGCATGGACAAGGCGCAGGTGGCGCGGCGTCTGATGGAGCGGCTGGCAAGGATGCTGGCGGATGCTCAGTAAAGCCCCTTGAGAAGGCGGTCGATGTAATCCAGTTCGGTTCTGGGCCTGTCCGGGCGGGAGGCGCGCTTGCGCAGGGTCTGCAGAATGCGCCGGGCGCGCTCGATGGCGCTTTCCGATGGCAGCATGTTGCGGTCCGGGCCGCGGCTTTCGCCGTAATTGCGCACGGGGCGGCCGAGGGGATCAAAGCCTTGTCCGGCGCGCCCGAAGCGGCCCTGGCCGCGGCCCTGCTGACGGGCCACCTGGCGGGCCAGTTTCCGCGCCCCCTCGCGCATGGCGCGCAGGGCCTGGCCCTGTTTCTTCAGCGCCTTGCCGCGCTTGCCCCTGTTCAGGGCCCCGGTTGCGCCCTGCATGGCCCTGCCGGATTTCTTCAGCCCTTGCGGGGGGCGCGCGCCGCGATTCTCCATGCGCTGCATGAGATCGCGCAGTTTCTGTTCCAGTTGCTGCTGGCGGCGGGCCAGATCGCCCATTTTGCCCGGTGCGCCGCGCCTGCCCTGCTGGCGGGATTGCGGCTGGCCATTGTTGCCCAGGCGGCCGGGCTCTTCGGGGCGCTGTTGCGGCTGCCCTGACTGTCCGGGCCTGGCGCGCCAGGTCTCGTCCATGAGACCTTGCTGCTCGCGCATGAGCTTTTGCAGCTCGTTGAGGGCCTGTGATTGCGGCGAGGGCGGGCCGGAAGGGGCATTGCCGGCCTGCAAATTCTTGAGCATGTCGTCGAGCTCGGCAAGCATCTGGCGGGCGGCGTCGCGGGCGCCGGTGCGGGCCAGGTTCTCCAGCTTGTCGAGCATCCTTTGCAGATCGCGGGGCGAAATCTCGCGGCCGTTTCCGGCCTGTCTGCGGGCTTGCGGGTTGTTTTGCATCTGGCGGGCCATGTCGCGCAGGTAGCGGTTCATGGCCTTGCGCAGGTCCTCTACCCGGCGGGCGATTTCGGCTTCGGAGGCCTTGCGGTTCAGGGCATCCTCCAGGGCCTTGCGGGCGGCCTCCAGCTGCCTGGCGGCATCGGAGAGATCGCCATCCTCGATATTGACCGCCAGCTCCCACAGCAGGGCGACGATGTCTTTCAGCTGCTTGTCCGTTCTGGCCCCGTAGAGGGCAAAGGCGGCATGGCGCAGGCCCAGATAGGTGCCCGAATCATCGGCGATGCCCTCCGGCCAGGCGAGCAGGGCGGCCAGGATGGTGGCGATGTTGCGTGAATCCTTCGGGTGGCGGATGAGATCGCGCCGTTGTTCGATGAGGGCGCGCGCCAGGGGCTTGCGGAAGACCCGGCCGGGAAGAATGAAGCGGTAAGGTCTGGAGCGTCCGGTGTTGCCGGCCTGGTCGGTGGCCGCAAGGCGCATGATGACCTCCATGCCGGCCCAGGGATGGGCGGCCAGGTTGCCGGTGAACCGGCCGGAGGCCTGGCGCGGCAGGGCCGTGGGCAGGG
>JALSNA010000438.1 GCA_026987255.1 Hyphomicrobiales bacterium
AAGGCGGTGGCCAAGGGCGCATCATTGGTGGCCACCATGGGCTCCAGGTTGAGACGCCGGGCATCCTCCTGCGTCATGGGGGCGCAGATGATGCCGGAGGTGTGGCGAATCATGAAGGCCATCTGCTCGGGGGTGATCTTCGCCGCCGCGCCGATCAGGTCGCCCTCGTTCTCGCGGTCGTCATCATCGACAACCACCACCAGCTCGCCTCTGGATATGGCCTTGAGGGCTTCATCCACGCTGTCAAGATCGGAATTCCTCTGCGGGTTCATCATGTCCTTGTTCCTGTCTGCCCGCGCCAGGTCGCCGATCCGGACCTTGCCGCGGGTCATGCTTTCGATCTTCATGGCCAGATCGAGCGAGGGGGCCTCGCCCTTGACGATCTGCGAGATGCGCCCCTGCGAGACGCCGGTCGCCTTCGCAAAGTCCGCCTGGGTGGTGCCGGTTCTTTTCAGCCAGTCCGCCAGTTTCATGGGGAGATATTAGCATAACTAATAATTCTGTCGATGACGATCCCGTGTCCCTGGCCAAAATTTCCGCCTGACGGTTTTCGCCACGGCTTTCACGCCGGCCTCAGGGGAGCAGCTTGCCGGGGTTGAGGATGCCTTCGGGATCGAAGGCGGCCTTCATGGCGGCCATGGCGGCGATTTCCGCCGGGGTCTTGATGCGCGGCATCCAGGCGCGCTTCATGCGCCCGATGCCATGCTCGGCGGAGATGGAGCCGCCCAGGGCCAGAACCACCTCGTTGACCGCCTCCACCACCTCCTCCCAGCGGGCCAGGAAGGCGGATGTGTCCATGTCCGGCGGCTGGGAAATGTTGAAATGCAGATTGCCGTCGCCCACGTGACCGAAGGGCACCGGCCGCGCCCCGGGGACGACCTTCAGCACCGCCGGGATGGCGCGATCCAGAAATTCGGGGATGCGCGACACCGGCACGGCGATGTCGTTCTTGATCGAGCCGCCTTCGTGTTTCTGCGCTTCCGACATGCCTTCCCGGATGCGCCAGAATTCGGCTCTTTGGCTTTCGTTCTGGGCCAGGGCGGCATCGGTGATGAGACCGGCCTGAAAAGCCTTGCCCAGAATCTGCTCCAGCTCCGCCATGGCCTTGCCCGGCGCGCCATGGCCGGAAAGCTCCATGAGCACATACCACGGCGATGCCCCGGCCAGCGGGTCGCGGCAGTTCATGTGGGTGATGGCGAAGGTCAGCCCCAGGTGGTTCATCATCTCCATGGCGGTCAGACGGGCGCAGAGGGCCCTTTGGCGGGTAAAATGCACAAGCTCGACGATGGAGCGGACATCCTCCGCGCCGATGAAGGCGGCGGCGCGATCGGTGATGGCCGGATACAGGCGCATGGTGGCGGCGGTGATGATGCCCAAGGTGCCCTCCGAGCCAATGAAGACATCGCGCAGGTCATAGCCGGTGTTGTCCTTGCGCAGGCCCGACAGCGAGCCGGCCACCTCGCCCGAGGCCAGGACGGCGCGCAGGGCCAGGCACTGGGCGCGCGCCGTGCCATAGGCGATGACATTGACCCCGCCGGCGTTGGTGGCAAGGTTG
>JALSNA010000439.1 GCA_026987255.1 Hyphomicrobiales bacterium
TCTGACAGATTTTCTGTCAGAACCTTGCAATTTACTTGGGGCCAAAAATGATGTCCTGCTGACGCCGGGCCGCCCCAAGTCAGCAGGACGCCTTGTTTTTCCTGAAGAAAAGTATTTCCAGCCTGCCTGGCAGGCTGGAAAACTTTTCTTCACGTCCGACTACGGAATTCATGGGAATATCGTTTCATGCCGCGCCGCCGGGCGGGGCAATCAGGGCGTAAACTTTCGCCCCGAAACTATTGCGAATATTTTCAAACTTGTGGAAAAGTAAATCCTGGCTGCATAATCCCCGTGCAGGATATTTTTTGCAACAAACGACTATGTATAAAATGCCATATCCATGTGTCCAGTATGGCAAAAATGGCACATATGATATCAATACGATAACTTTGCCCAAAGGTTACTCAATTATTTACATGACTCGGAAAGAATTTTCGTGTAATGAAAAACTCAGGGAGGCGCGAAGGCCCCTTGGGGCCACACCACGCAGGTGGTGGAACGCATCCCGCCCCGCTTGCGCTGATTCCACTCGTTTGTGCCCCCATGCGTCGGGATCGCACATGCAAGCGGGGCTTTTTTCTCTGAAGCGGGAATTCGTTCAGCTGCGCACAGGAAGGCCTGTCTACTGCGGCGCCTCTCCGAACCATTTGCGGTAGATGCGCGCATATTCGCCGCTTTCGATCACCGAAAGCAGCGCCTGGTTGACCTTTTCGCGCCAGGGCGAGCCTTCCGGAAAGGCCATGCCATAGGGCTCGTGGTTGAACACCGGCCCGCTCATGCGCACCTTGCCCTGGCCTTCCATGCGCGCGTAATGGGACAGCACCGGAAAGTCATAGACGATGGCCTCCACCTTGCCCGCCTCCAGCAGGCCGTAGGCATCCTCGATGCGCCGCACCAGGGTCACGCGCGCCCCCGGCAGGTGCTCCAGCCATGCGGCGGAGGTGGAATGGGCCACCGTCGCCACCCGCCGCCCCGGCAGATCCTGCGGGCCATTGATCGCCCCTTGCAGCTGCGCCACCGTCACCGCCGAGGTGATGGAGGCGGTGAACCAGGCAAAGGCCACATATCCGAAGATCACCAGCACCAGCGCCACCGCCTTGCCCGCGCCGGTCTTCGGCGTCTTGTCGCCATAGCCCACGGTGGAGATGGTCACCAGCGTCCAGTAGATGCCATCCCACAGCCCCAGCGGGTAGCCGCGGGTGAATTGCGGATTGCGCCCGCGCTCCACCCACCAGATGACATGCGCGACGACGAGAACGAACACCCCCAGCGCAATGAGCGCGAAGCGGAAGGAGGGCGAGGCGAACATCCCGCGCACCACCCCCAGCGCATGGGCGAGCAGGCCGGCATCTTGCGCCGCCACCATGATCTGCAGCCCGGAGCGGAAATAGGGATGGGAAAAGTCCATGGACTTCTCCCGCTTCGCCGTGATGGTGATGGCCGCAATGGCCACATCGCCGCCGCCGGAGCGGATGCCGTCCAGCAGCGCCTTGAGGCCGGGCAGCATGGTGATTTCGCTCTTCCGCCCCATGCGCCGCGCCAGGGCATGCCACAGCTCGATGGAAAAGCCGCTGATGTGCCCGTCTTCTCCCTGGATGACGAAAGGCGCAATGGGCTTTGTCAGCACCTTCAGCGGCCGCGCCTCCCGGAGCGCCCCGCCAGCCGTCTGCGCCAGCCCCGGCGCGGCAAGGCACAGCCATATGCCCATCGCCGCCAATATGCGCGCAAAGGTCATGATCGTTCCTCCCTGTGCGGCACTATAGGACGGGGCGGCAAAAACCGCAAAAAAGACGCTGCGCGGCAATGGAAAAGAGGGCCTATCCTCAGCCCAGCATGTCCCAGGCCAGCTTGGCGATGGTGGCGGCCACCACGGCGAGGAAGAAGATGCGGATGAAGGAGACACCCCTGCGGTGCACAAGGGTCGACCCGGCCCAGGCCCCCAGCATCTGCCCCGCCCCCATGGCCAGGCCGATGCTCCAGATGACCAGACCGGAGGCGATGAACACCGCCAGCGCCACGATGTTGGATGTCAGGTTGAAGATCTTGGTCTGAGCGGTGGCCGCCTTCAGGCCGAGCCCCAGAAGCAGCACCAGCGCCAGCGTCCAGAAACTGCCCGTCCCGGGGCCGAAGAAGCCGTCATAGAAGCCCAGGATGAGCCCGAAGCCGGAATAGAACAGCCAGCGCGGCACGCGGTGCGGCTTCGGCTCCAGCCCCAGTTTCGGGGTCAGCAGGGTGTAGATGAAAATGGCGCTCATCATGAGGATGATCAGCCCCTTCAGGAAGCCGGGCGAAAACAGCTGCACCGCCCAGGCCCCCAGGGCCGCGCCCAGGAAGGTGAACAGGATGCCGGTGATCAGCCTGCGCGGATGCATCAGCCCCAGGCGCACGAAATTGGCGCTCGCCGTCAGCGTGCCGAAGGTGCCTTGCAGCTTGTTGGTGGCCAGCGCCTGATGCGGCGCAATGCCCGCCGCCAGCAGCGCGGGCAGGGCGATCAGCCCGCCGCCTCCGGCGATGGAATCGACGAACCCGGCGAACCCGCCCACCAGAAACAGCGCCAAATGGGTCAGGAGGCTGAAGGTCATGGCCGGGGGTGTCCTCGCATGCGTGCCGCTTCGGGAGAAGGCCATGCAGGTAACACCTGTGGCCGCCCGCCGCCATCCCCAAAAGGTCTCATCCCTTCACCGGCGCCGCCGAATCCACCAGTCTGCCGATCCAGTCGGCCCCCGGCTTGCCGTGGAAATAGCCATTGGCGAAGGGAAAGGGCAGATCGAGCCCGGCCAGCTTCGCCTGCGCCTCATCGGGGCCCATGGCGCCATCGGCCAGGGCGCGAAAGACCGCCGCCACCTGCACCATGTCGCAATCATGCGGCGACAGCCGCAGGGCCCCAACTCCCATGTCCTTCAATGCCGCCACCTCCCCGGCCAGGTTCATGCAGGCATGCGACATGGTCTGGATGCCGTTGACCGCCAGGAAGGCCTCGCCATCCAGGGTCGCAAGATCCATCCCGTCGGCGTCCTTTTCGCACACGAACTGGCAGCCGTCCTTGCTCAGGTTGTGCACCCGCGCATGATAGCACCGCGCCGAAAGCGCCAGCGGCATGCGCCCGAAGGCGAAGACTTCCGTCTCCATGCCCGTTTCGCGCCCCGCCCGCGTCAGGGTGGCTATGGCCTTGTCCCCAAGCTCCGGCGGCAGGCAGGCGCGCACCGCCCCCTTGCGGGCGAGAAAGGCCATCGCCGCCTCGTTGTAGGTATTGATGAACGGCCCCGCCATGAAGGGCGCATCCTCGATATGCGCCAGCGCCGAGATGTCGTTGACCTCCACCAGCGCCTCCGGGGCCATTTCCGCCACCGCCCGCAGGGCCTTGCGCTCCGCCTTGTTCATCACCAGCGCCAGGGTGGAGAAGATCACCTCCTTGCCCGCCGCCATGTAGCGCTCCGCCACCTCCGGAAGCGCAGGCTCGATGAACGGCAGCCGCTTGGCGCAGACCACCTCGCCCAGGCACACCGCATCCACGTCAGCCTCGCCGGCCATGCGGAAATGGAAATCCCGCCACTTGTCCACCGGCCAGTTGAACAACACCGGCCCCAGGGTGATTTTCATCGTTTCAAGCTCTCTCGTTACCGCAGGTCACCGCCAGGTCTTGCGGTAGACCCCTTGCGTTTCCTGCGCCCCTTCGCTCAGGGAGGCCAGCGAGGTGCGGGCCGTCTCGCCGGTGGTTTGCAACGCGTCCACGGCGCGGCGGAAGTCGCCCACCACCTGGCGCACATAGGCCTTGGAGCGTTGCCGGCCCTCGATCTTCAGCGCCGTGACCCCGGCATCGCGAAACTCCGCCAGCATGTCCACGGCGTTCAGGCTGGTGGGATCCTCGAAAACATAGAGCCTGCGCCCCGCCGCCTCGAAGCGCCCCTTGCACAAGGTGGGATAGCCCGCCTTCTCCCCGGCGGCGAAGGTGTTGATGGTAAAGTTCCCCAGCCGCGACACCATCTCGCCGCCATCGCGCTCCGAATAGGCCACGTGCGAAGGCGGCGAGCACACCCCGTTCATGTTGGGCGACTTGCCGGTGGCATAGGAGGACAGAAGACAGCGCCCCTCGGCCATGACGCACAACCCGCCGAAGACGAAAACCTCCGTCTCGCATTCGATCTGCTCATTGAGCGCCGCGATTTCGGGCAGCGTCAGCACCCTGGGCAGCACCACCCGCCGGATGCCGAATTCCCTGACATAAAAGCCGATGGCCTCCGGCGAGGAGGCCGAGGCCTGCACCGACAGATGCAGCCGCTGATCCGGGTGCCTGGCGCGCGCATGATCCACCACCCCCAGATCGGCCAGGATCAGCGCATCCGCCCCCATGGCGGCGGCATCGTCCACCGCCTGCTCCCACAGCTTCATGTTGCCCGCCTGGGCGAAGGTGTTGATGGCCACCAGGACCTTGGCGCCGCGCCCGTGGGCAAAGTCGATGGCCTCTTCCATCTCCGGGCGCGAGAAGTTCAGCCCCGGGAAGTTGCGCGCGTTGGTCTCGTCGCGAAACCCGCAATAGACCGCATGCGCGCCCGCCTCGATGGCCTCGCGCAATGCCGCGGGCGTGCCCGCCGGGCAGACCAGTTCCATGGCGCTCATGCCGGCCTCTCCGTCTTGCTCCCGGGTGTTCCCTCCTTGGCCTCCCTTGTGCGCGCCAGCCCCGCGCGCAGCCGCTCCAGCCCCGCCAGCAGCGGAGCAATGCGCGCCCTGAGCGCCGCCAGCGGCCCGGCAAGGGGGCCGAGCAGGGCCTCCACCTCTTCCACCAGGTCTATCCCGGCATCGTCGATGGCGTTGCGCAGCGCCAGCACCGCCTCGGTATCGCCCTCGATGACGATATCGCGGGTGAAGAACAGCGCATCGCCGTCCTCCTCGCCATTGACCATGGAGACAAGCTTCAACAGCGGCCCGCGCACCGCCGCCTCCCAGGCCAGCGCCTCGCCGCGCCCGTGCGGCGTCAGCCGCGGGCGGGCCGCGTCGGGCTTCATGATGAACACCACCGGCATGTCCACCGGGTCGATGAGAAAGGTGCGCTGGCCATATTCGCCCAGCCGCGCGAACATCCGCGGATGGCGGCGCAGCAATCCGGCCATGAGCTGCTGGAACACCGGCCGCAGCAGAAACAGCGGCGGCGTGGGCAGCCTGCGGACGAAATCCGGCGCGCGCTCTGGCAGGGGCAGGGCCATGTGACCTCCTTGGCGAAAACCTGATGCCTCACAGATGCCCGCAACCATACACCCTCGTCAAGGGCGGATGGCTTGACCCATGTCAATGCGCAAGCCACTCTCTTTCTGTTTCTGCTGGGGCCCGACCTTGGGCCTCCATTCCTTTTCAAGGCCGCCGCCATGAGCAACAAGCTGCCGAAATTCGCCGATCTGCGCGCCTTCCTGACGTTTCTGGAGGGCAAGGGCCAGCTCGTGCGCACGGACAGGCCGGTCTCCACCGTCCTGGAAATGACCGAAATCCACCGCCGCCTGATCCGCGGGGGCGGCCCGGCGGTGATTTTTGAAAGGGCCGTGACAGGGCAGGGCAAGAGGGCCGCCATGCCTGTGGTGCTCAATCTCTTCGGCACCATGGAGCGCACCGCCTGGGCCATGGGCGCAGAGCCGGATGGCCTGCGCGAGCTGGGCCGCCGCCTGGCCTTCTTGCGCCAGCCCGAGCCGCCGAAAGGCCTCAAGGGCGCATGGGAGCAGATCCCCATCCTTCGCGAGGCCCTGAACATGCGCCCCAGGGTGGTGACAAGGGCCCCCTGCCAGCAGCAGGTCTTCACCGGCCATGAAGCCAGCCTGGACGATCTGCCCATCCAGACCTGCTGGCCCGGCGAGCCGGCGCCGCTGATCACCTGGCCCCTGGTCATCACCCGTCCGCCCGATGCGCCGCTGGAGGACACCGGCGCATGCAACATCGGCGTCTATCGCATGCAGAAACTGGGCGCGCGCTCCGCCATCATGCGCTGGCTGGCCCACCGCGGCGGCGCCATGCACCATCGGCAATGGAAGCAGGCCGGGCGCGACATGCCGGCCGCCATCGCCATCGGCGCCGATCCGGCCACCATCATGGCCGCCGTCACCCCGGTGCCCGAAACCCTGAGCGAATACCACTATGCCGGCCTGTTGCGCGGCGCCCGCGGGGCCCTGACGCGCGCCGTGACCCAGGACATCCTGGTGCCAGCCTGCGCCGAGATCGTCCTGGAGGGCACGGTGTCAATTACGGAGGAGGCCCAGGAGGGGCCTTATGGCGATCACACCGGCTATTACAATTCCGTCGAGCCGTTCCCGGTCTTTCGCCTGAGCGCCATCACCATGCGCCGCGACCCGCTCTATCTGACCACCTTCACCGGCCGCCCGCCCGATGAGCCCTCCGTCATGGCCCAGGCCATGAACGAGGTCTTCGTTCCGCTATTGCAACAGCAGTTCCCGGAGATCGCCGATTTTCACCTGCCGCCGGAGGGCTGCTCCTACCGCATCGGCGTGGCCGCCATCAGGAAGGCCTATCCGGGCCACGCAAGGCGCGTCATGATGGGCCTGTGGAGCTATTTGCGCCAGTTTTCCTACACCAAGCTGCTCATCATCGTGGACGAGGACATCGATGTGCGCTCCTGGGCGGATGTCATGTGGGCGCTTTCCACCCGCTTCGATGCCTCCCGCGATCTGCTGGTGGTGGAGAACACCCCCATCGACTATCTCGATTTCGCTTCCCCGAAGGAGGGCCTGGGCGGCAAGCTCGGCCTTGACGCCACCACCAAGCTGGGCGTGGAAACAGACCGCGAATGGGGAAAGGTGCTGGACATGGATGAAGACACCAGGGCGCGCATCGATGCCCTCTGGCCCGAACTCTTCGCGGCCCGCCCGCCGCGCATGCCTTGAAGGCGCCTGCGCGCCGGCATGAAAAAAGCCCCGCTTGCATGTGCGATTCCGACGCATGGGGGCACAAACGAGTGGAATCAGCGCAAGCGGGGCCGGGATGCGCTCCGCCGCCTGCGCGGCGGGGCCCCAAGGGGCCTTCGCGCCTCCCGAGGTTTTCCATTACACGAAAATTCTTTCCGAGTCATGTAAATAATTGAGTAACCTTTGGGCAAAGTTATCGTATTGATATCATATGTGCCATTTTTGCCATACTGGACACATGGATATGGCATTTTATACATAGT
>JALSNA010000440.1 GCA_026987255.1 Hyphomicrobiales bacterium
CTCGATCTGCTGAAAAGCGACGAGGAGGTGAAGAAACACCTCTCCGATGAGGCCCTCGAAGAGCTGTTCGATCTGGGCTATCACACCCGCCGCGTGGATGTCATTTTCAAGCGGGTGTTCGGGGAAAGCTGAAAAGGCCGGACAGACGGCGCACGCTCGCAGGCCGGCATGAAAAAATCCGGACCATGGTCCGGATTTTCATCTGTGCCGGGCAGCCTTGTCAGTCATAGACACTGCCCAGGGTCTCGATGATGCCGCCATAAATTTCCGGCGGCGCCAGGTAGCCATGGCCATTGCGGCGCACGATGCGGTATTTGCGCGCCTTGTGCCGCTGGCTCAGATTGATCTTCTGGCGGTAGCGGTGCTTGCGCTTTTTCAGGATTTTGCGGTTCTTCCACTTGCGCCTGCTGGCCGCCGGCCAGGCGCTGTAGCGCGGCGTGCCGGAGATGCGGATGCGGGTGTTGCGCATGCCATAGCGCTTGATGAGCGAAAAGAAGGTCGCGGCATTGGCCGGATGCAGCCGCACGCAACCATGGGAGGCCGGACGGCCCAGGCGCGAAATCGCCCCGGTGCCATGGATGGCATAGCCGCCGAGAAAGAAGACCGAATGCGGCATGGGCGAATTGTGATACTTCTTCGAATAGTGCATGCGCTTGAGCAGCCGCGGGCGGAAGGTGCCGCGCGGCGTGACATAACCGCGGCGCGCCGTGGAGACCTTCCATGTCGCGTAATAGCTGCCGTTGACATATACGGTCATGCGCTGGTGCGTCAGATCGATGCGGGCTTCCACGCCGGCCGATGCCTGCGGCGCGGCAAAGGACAGAGCCATGAGCATCAGCGCCACCAGCCCCAAAAGCCTTTGCTTGACAGTCTTGAACATATTGCCTCCCACCAAAACGAGGACGCCCCCTCGCGTCATCCATAAACTCACAAGCGGCTTACTATCGCAAGTCACAATAAGGTCATGTTAAAAAAACCCCGTGAGTGCAATTGCGGTAAACAAAGTTTTTCAACCCGCGAGGAGACAGCTTGGCGAAAACCTGCCCGGCCCACCCTGTTTTGCATCAAGCCTGCCTGGCAGGCCGGTTTTTTCAGCCTTCCTTTTTCACCTCGGCAATGGCCTCTTCGAGAAACTCTTCCATGTGGTGGCGGATGCGATGATCGGAAATGTCCACCCCCTTGGCGTCCAGATCGGCGCGCACCTTGCGGAAAACATCCTCATCGCCAACCTCTTCCAGATCGGCCAGAACAACCGACTTGGCATATTCCTCGGCCGCCTCGCCCTCAAGGCCCAGCAGGGAAGCCACCCACTCGCCGAGCTTCTTGTTGCGCCGCGCCGTGGCCTTGAAGAGAAGTTCCGAATCGTGGGCGAACTTCTCCTCGAAGCCTTTCTTGCGTTTTTCGAATCCGTTGCTCATCTTGCATATAACTCCATTGGCCGGGTGATGCGCTTTTCTCAAAGACATATATGCGCCATCTGTCCGGTTCAATGCACTTTTTGTCCATGTGCGGCAAAAGAGCCGTTGAAAAGCCCGTGTCATTCTTGCGCTTTTGCGCAGCGGGCCTCGATTTCCCCCCGCTTTGGGATTATAGGTATGGTGCGCTGAAATGCATCGCACCGGCCCGCTCCCCCGCCCAACCACCCGGAAATGATGGCAATGTGTTTGGATTGGGCAGCGGGCTTGACAGGACAGACCGGAAGGCAGGTATTCCATGAGCAAGAAGGGCAAGCGCCTTTACGAGGGCAAGGCCAAGGTTCTCTACGAGGGCCCCGAGGCGGGCACCATCGTGGTGCATTTCAAGGATGACGCCACCGCCTTCAACGGCGAGAAATTCGACGTCATCGAGGGCAAGGGCGTGCTCAACAACCGCATCTCGGAATATTTCTTCACCCGCATCCGGGAGATGGGCATTCCGGTCAGCTTCATGAAGCGGCTGAACATGCGCGAGCAGCTGCACCGCAAGGTGGAGATCATCCCGCTGGAGGTGATCGTGCGCAACGTGGCGGCCGGCTCCATCTGCAAGCGCCTGGGGCTGAAGGAGGGCGAGCCCTTGCCGCGCGCCATCATCGAGTATTGCTACAAGGACGACGAGCTGGGCGATCCCCTGGTGGCCGAGGAGCATGTGACGGCCTTCGGCTGGGCCACCCCCCAGGAGCTGGACGACATCGTGCAGATGACCATCCGCATCAACGACATCATGTCGGGCATCTTCGCCGGCATCGGCATCCGGCTGGTGGATTTCAAGATCGAGTTCGGGCGCGAATATGCCGGCGACATGGTGCGCACCGTGCTGGCCGACGAGATCAGCCCCGATTCGTGCCGCCTGTGGGATTTCAAGACCAACGAGAAACTGGACAAGGACCGCTTCCGGCGCGACCTGGGCGGCCTTGTGGACGCCTATACGGAAGTGGCCCGCCGCCTGGGGCTGCTCAACGAGAACGGCTCCGGCGGCCCCCATCCCAGGCCGAAGCTGGTCAAGGGCTGAAACCGGCGCAGAACGAGGAACAGACAGATGAAAGCCACCATCCGCATCATGCTGAAATCCGGCGTGCTCGACCCGCAGGGCAAGGCCATCGAGCATGCGCTTGCCGCGCTGGGCTTTGCCGGCGCGGGCGATGTCCGCCAGGGCAAGCTCATCACCCTGGAGCTTGACGAAACCGACCGCGACAGGGCCGCGGAAATGGTGCGCGAAATGTGCGAAAAGCTGCTGGCCAACACGGTCATCGAGGATTACGAATTCGAGATAGGGGCCTGAGCGATGAAAAGCGCCATCATCGAGTTTCCCGGCATCAACCGCGAAAACGACATGGCCCGCGCCCTGCGCCTGGCCACGGGCCATGCGCCCGAACCGGTGTGGCACACCGGAACGCAGCTGCCCGCGGGCACGGATCTTGTCGTCATACCGGGCGGCTTTTCCTATGGCGATTATCTGCGCTGCGGGGCCATCGCGGCGCGCTCGCCAATCATGGAGGCGGTGCGCGCCGCCGCGGCCCGCGGCGTGAAGGTCCTGGGGGTGTGCAACGGCTTTCAGATCCTCACCGAGGCGGGCCTGCTGCCCGGCGCACTGATGCGCAACGCCGGGCTGCGTTTCGTCTGCGAGACGGTGAGGCTGAGGGTGGAAAATGATTCAACCTTTTTCACCAACCGCTTGAAAAAAGGCGATGTTCTGCCCTGCCCCGTGGCCCATCACGACGGCAACTACTTCGCCGATGACGAGACGCTGAAGCGGCTGGAAGGCGAAGGGCGGGTGGTGTTCCGCTATGCCAAGGGCAGCAACCCCAACGGCTCCATGGCCGACATCGCCGGGATCATGAACGAAGGCGGCAACGTCATCGGCATGATGCCGCACCCGGAAGACCGGGTGGAAGAACTGCACGGCGGCAGCGAGTGCCTGCCGCTGTTCGAATCGCTGCTGGAAGAGGTGATGGCATGAACGGTTCGCCTGCACACATCCTACCTGCGTCATCCTCGCATTCCTCTTCGTCATCCCCGGGCCTGACCCGGGGATCCATCGCACCTATCAATACGCGCATGCGCCAGCGGCAACGTGCTGTGGATTCCCGCTTGCGCGGGAATGACGGTTTGAGCAAGCCACGCAGCATTACCGCCTACGACGTGAACAGAGGCAAGGCATGAGCATCCCGAACGAAATACCCATCACGCCTGAGCTGGTCGCCGAACATGGGCTGACGGAAGAGGAATATGCCAAGATCCTGGAGCTGATCGGGCGCGAGCCGACGTTCACGGAGCTGGGCATCTTTTCGGCCATGTGGAACGAGCATTGCTCCTACAAGTCATCGAAGAAATGGCTGCGCACCCTGCCCACAAAGGCGCCCTGGGTGATCCACGGGCCGGGGGAGAACGCCGGGGTGATCGACATCGGCGACAACCAGGCCATCGTCTTCAAGATGGAGAGCCACAACCATCCTTCCTACATTGAGCCCTACCAGGGCGCGACCACCGGGGTGGGCGGCATATTGCGCGATGTCTTCACCATGGGGGCGCGGCCCATCGCGGCGCTCAATTCCCTGCGCTTCGGCTCCCCGGAGCATCCCAAGACGCGCCATCTGGTCTCCGGCGTGGTGGCCGGCATCGCCGGATATGGCAACTGCTTCGGCGTGCCGACGGTGGGCGGCGAGGTCAACTTCCATGCCCGCTATGACGGCAACATCCTGGTCAATGCCATGGCCGCCGGCCTTGCGGATGCGGACAGGATCTTCACCTCCGAGGCCAGGGGCGTAGGGCTGCCGGTGGTCTATCTGGGGGCCAAGACGGGGCGTGACGGCATGGGCGGGGCGACCATGGCCTCGGCGGAGTTCTCCGATGACACCGAGGAAAAGCGCCCCACCGTGCAGGTGGGCGATCCGTTCACCGAAAAGTGCCTCATGGAAGCCTGCATGGAGCTTTACGAAAACGATTGCGTCATCGCCATCCAGGACATGGGGGCGGCGGGGCTGACCTGCTCGGCGGTGGAGATGGGCGCCAAGGGCAACCTCGGCATCGAGCTCGATCTGGACAAGGTGCCGCAAAGGGAGCCGGGGATGAGCGCCTATGAAATGATGCTGTCGGAAAGCCAGGAGCGCATGCTCATGGTGCTGAAGCCCGAAAAGCGCGAGCTGGCGGAGAGCATCTTCAACAAGTGGGGGCTGGATTTCGCCATCGTCGGCAAGACCACGGACGATCTGAAATTCCGCATCCTGCATCATGGCGACGAGGTGGCCGAGCTGCCGATCAAGGAGCTGGGCGACGAAGCGCCGGAATATGACCGCCCCTGGAAGGAGCCGCAAGCGCCCGCGCCGCTGCTGCCGGAGGATGTGCCCGAGCCGGAGGACTACGAGGCGGCCATATTGACGATGATCTCTTGCCCCGACATGGCGGACAAGAGCTGGATCTGGAAGCAATACGACTACCTGGTGCAGGCCAACACGGCGCAGATTCCGGGCGGCGATGCGGCGGTGATCCGGGTGCACGAGAACGGCAAGGCCATAGCCCTGTGCGCCGATGTCACGCCGCGCTACGTGGAGGCCGATCCCTTCGAGGGGGCCAAACAGGCGGTGGCCGAGTGCTGGCGCAACCTTTCGGCCGTCGGCGCCAAACCGCTGGCGGTGACCGACAACCTGAACTTCGGCAATCCGGAACGCGAAGACATCATGGGGCAGTTCGTCATGGCCATAAAGGGCATCGCCCTGGCCTGCTCGAAGCTGGAGTTCCCGGTGGTTTCGGGCAATGTGTCGCTCTACAACGAGACCCACGGGCGGGCCATCCTGCCCACCCCCACCATCGGCGGCGTCGGCGTCATGGAGGACTGGCGCAAGATGGCCACCATCGCCTTCAAGCAGGAAGGCGACATCATCCTGCTGATCGGCGGACATGGCCGCCAGCTTGGCCAGAGCATCTATTTGCGCGAGGTGCTGGGCCGCGAGGACGGGCCTCCTCCCATCGTCGATCTCGACCTGGAGAAAAAGCGCGGCGATTTCATCCGCGCCGGGATCCACAGCGGCCTGTTCACTGCCGTGCACGACATCTCCGACGGCGGCCTGGCGCTGGCCCTGGCGGAAATGGCCATCGCCTCAAGGCTGGGGGCGCAAATCTCCTTCCTGCCCCCCGGCCCGGCCCACATCCCGCTGTTTGCCGAGGATCAGGCGCGCTACGTGGTCACCTGCAAGCCCGGCGATGCCGAACGCATCATCGCCATAGCCGACCCCGCCGGCGTCCCCGCCATGCGCATCGGCACCGTGGGCGGCGATGCGCTGGAGCTGGAGGACGTGGCCAATATCCCGGTTGCAACACTGAAGGCGCGGCACGAGGCGTGGCTGAGGGCGTATATGGAGGGGGAGGTGTAATTCTATTTGGTTGGGAAGAGGAGATAACGAATGACTTTGTGGGTTGCACGAGCAGGGCGGCATGGTGAACAAGAACGTTTTGCACTTAAGAATGGAATCATAGTAGCTGACTATCCTGATTTGGGTGACCTTTCCAACATAAGATCCAAATCTGAATTAATAGAAATTTTACGAAAATCTAGGACTGGCAACAAAGAGCGCACAATAAATACTTGGGCTTCGTCTTTATGGTCTTTTTTAAGGGAAATGAAAATTGGAGACTTGGCAGCGCTCCCATCCAAATTTGAGCCTGTCATTTATTTTGGAAAAATAAATGGGGAATATCAATACGTTGAAGAAAACCCAGGCGGAGCTAAGCATACAAGGCCAGTTAAATGGATTAAGGGCATAAACAGAGATGCTATAGGACAAGACCTCCTTTATTCATTTGGATCTTCATTGGCAATATTCAGGGTAAACAGGAATAATGCAGAAGAGCGTATAAAGAATATATTATATAAAGAAACACCAAATATCAATGAATACGAATACAAAGATAGTGATCATTACATTGACATAGAAGGTTATTCTAGGGATGTAATAAGAAAAAAAATGCATGAGCGGTTCAGAGGGCATGAATTGGCTCGCCTTATAGGTCTTATACTTAAAGCACAAGGATATCATATTTATGTATCCCCGCCTGGCCCCGATGGGGGAGTTGATATTCTTGCAGGAACAGGAGCTTTGGGATTCGAATCTCCAAGAATAGCTGTCCAAGTAAAGTCTGGCCAAGAACAAATTGGAACACCAGAAATCGACCAATTAAGAGGCGTCATTAAAAAATTTGGAGCTGATTATGGACTTTTTGTTTCATGGAGTGGATACAAGAGAAGCATCGGTCATGATATGCGACAGATGTGGCATGAAATACGCCTATGGGACTCTAATGATGTGATCGAAAAATTCTTGGAGTATTATGAAAATCTCCCTGCTGATGTTCAATCAGAAATCCCTCTTAAACGCATATGGGTTCCGGTTCTTGATGAAGATGAATAGGCCCCGCAGGAAGAGGTTTGCAACCAGGCCCCCTATCAACCCGGTTTTCGGAGCCAGTTTGGCGCCAGGGAGTCCCCGCAGTAAGGGACTTTCAACCCCCTTCCCGAATGTTTCATGCACATCAGCAAGGCTCCTGGGCCTGAAATGTTTCGGCCATGGTCCGGCAAATGGCGGGAGATGATTTTACCCCCTGAACCGGTGCAGAAAATCGCGGATGCGGGGCAGGGCGGCGCGGGTGCGTTTTTCGCCTTCGGCAATGGCTTCGGCGG
>JALSNA010000441.1 GCA_026987255.1 Hyphomicrobiales bacterium
TGGCGGGCAAGCGCGAATGGAACCTGGGCAAATTGCTTCGCTCCCATGAGATGGCCCATGTCGCCTTCACCCTCGCCGCCCAGGCGGTCATGGGCGCCTTTGCCCTGCTGGTGCCGGGCAACTGGCTGCACATCGCGCCGCTCGCCGGGATCGCTCATCAGCCCGCCATCCTGTGGATCATGACGGCGCTGCTGGCCTTCGGCCTGTTCCGTCTCAACATGCACCTGGGCCGCCCGCACCGCTTCTACCGCGGCTTTTACAATCTGCGCCATTCGCCGGTGAGCCGCGAGATCGCGGGCGTTTCCCTCTTCTTTGCCGGGCTGGCCGGATATGCGGTCTTTGCCCTTTTCGATGGCGCTTTCGCCGCCGCCATGCGCGGGCTCTTTGGTGGGCTGGGGCTGGCCGGACTGGCCTTCGGCGGCTACTGGATGTATCGCCTCTACCGCATCGAGGCCCGCCCCTTCTGGAACCATTTCCACACCGCCGCCAGCTTCATCGGCACAGGGCTGACGCTGGGCGCGGGGCTGCTGGCCCTGGTGGCAGCTCTTTTTGGGGCGCTTTCGCCATCCGCCGCAAGGTTGCTTGCCGCCTGCATGCTCGCCGGGCTGATCATCGAGGCCGGCGGTCTTGTCTGGCTGGCCCGCGACATGCGCACCGCCCGCAGCGAGGGCGCCGCCTCCTGGCACATCCTGACCACGGTTTATGGCAAATCCTTCCTCCTGCGCCTGGCCCTCATGGCCGCCAGCGCCCTGCTGGCCGCCCTGACCGCCGTGGCGGCGGTGGCAAATCCGCTCATCTGGGCGCTGCTGGCCGCCACCGTGCTGGCCCAGGCCGTCATCGGCCGCGCCCTGTTCTTTGCCTGCGTCATCCCCACCACCATGCCGGGAGCCTATTTCTGGCGCAATCCGGGTTTTGTTCAGCACGCCCGCGAAACCGCCCTGGCGGACATGGCCGCCCTCGGCGTGGCCCGCGAAACGCATCATCCCTTCCGCGCCGATGAACTCATGCGCACCATCCGCGAAACCACCTGGCGCGAAAAATGGCAGCAGCTGCGGCGCATTTTCACCGGCTGACCGGAAAGCGCGCAATGGCCATCTCAATGACTCTTGCAAACATCCCCGTTTCAGCGTATGCAAATCGCCATTCGCGAAAAAGGCCGCACAGGGCCTTGCAAAAGCCGGTGTAGCTCAGTTGGTAGAGCAACGCATTCGTAATGCGTGGGTCGGCGGTTCAAATCCGTCCACCGGCACCATTTTCCTGCATCATGCATGCGAAAACCGGCCCTTCCGGATGTCAGAAAAGGCCGGTTTCGCAACGGTTCAAGACAATTGGGCATCCCGAAAACGCTTGCGCGCCCATCCTTAGCCCCTGCCAAGCACCTGCAGTGTCCCATGATTTGGGTGGTTGGCAGGGGATGAGGATGGTCTTTAAGACATTTAATGAGTCGCATGTGAAGTATTCACAACAGATTGAATACACAGCATTTTCTGGCATTATGACAATCCGTGAATTGCAAGGTTCTGACAGATTTTCCGTCAGA
>JALSNA010000442.1 GCA_026987255.1 Hyphomicrobiales bacterium
GCGAAACGCTCCGCCTGCCAGCCTTGGCGCTATATGCCCGCAAGGAACATGGTCTGTCAAGCGGGCATCTCCATCAACTGTCTCAAAGACCATCCCCGCCCCCTGCCAACCGCCTGGGTCATGGGACGCTGCGGGCGGTTGGCAGGGGGCGGGGATGGGCGCGCAAACGTTTCAGGGCGTCAAGACCCAAGTGTCTGGAGAGGCCGCGCGCCGCCTTACTTGGGGGCCAGGATCATGACCATCTGGCGGCCTTCCATCTTGGGCAGCAGCTCGACCTTGACATCCTCGCCGAGCTCTTCGCGCACCCGCTCCATGAGCTCGCGCCCCAGGTTGGTATGGGCCATTTCGCGGCCGCGGAAGCGGATGGTGACCTTGACCTTGTTGCCGCTGTCCAGGAACTTGTGCAGGGCGCGCATCTTCACGCCGTAATCATGCACATCGATGTTGGGGCGCATCTTGATTTCCTTGACCTCGACGGTCTTTTGCTTCTTGCGCGCCTCGGAGGCCCGTTTCTGGGCCTGATACTTGAACTTGCCGTAATCGAGAATCTTGCACACGGGCGGGCGGGCGGTGGGAGAAACCTCGACAAGATCCAGCCCGGCCTCGGCGGCCAGATCCAGGGCCTCCTCGAGAGGCAGGACGCCGCGCTTTTCGCCGTTTTCATCGATGAGGAGAACTTCCGGGGCCGTGATCTTTCCGTTGACTTTCGGTCCGTTGTCGCGGGGTTTGACGGGCCCCCTGTATGGCCTGCGAATGGTCTTGGCTCCTTTTTCCGGCATGCCCGGCGCATCCTCGTGATGCGCAGGCGCGCGCAGTTGCTGTTTTACCTGTTCGGGCCGGATGTCCGCCGTGGACGGATTTTCCGGCGGACATCACCCGGCAGATGCAATATACATCTTGAATGCGCTCTGCAAGTCAAGCCACTTGTGGCAGGAAAATCCCAATAAACCGTCAAGGATTGCGATGAAAGACTTTTCCATACTCAAAAGCCCCGCCGGCGAGGACATTGCCTGGATCAGCGATGGCGCGCGGGCGCAGGACGATGGCCCGTGCGGCTTTTTCTGGCTGGGCGGCTTCATGTCGGACATGGCCGGATCCAAGGCCTCCATGCTGGGCGAGCTGGCGCGGCTGACCAACCGCCCGGCGGTGCGCTTCGACTATTCCGGACATGGCAAATCGGGTGGCGTGTTCACGGAAGGCACCATCGGCAAGTGGCTGGGCGAGGCCGAGGCCATGTTCCGCCAGGTGGCCAGCGGGCCGCGCATTCTCATCGGCTCCTCCATGGGCGGCTGGCTGGCCATGCTGCTGGCGCGGCGGCTGCTGCGCCAGGATGCCCAGGAGGCGGAGCGCATCAGGGGCATGATCCTCCTGGCCCCGGCGGCGGACATGACGGAGGATCTCATGTGGGCGCAGTTCCCTGACGAGGCGCGCGGCAAAATCCGCCAGGAGGGCGTGCTGCATGTGCCCAGCGACTATGGCGATACCCCCTATCCCATCACGCTCGATCTGATCGAGGAAGGGCGCAACCACCTGATCCTCGAAGAGGGGCTGGATGTGCCCTTTCCGGTGCGCATCCTGCAAGGCGAGGAAGACCGCGACGTGCCCTGGGAGCATGGGTTGAAGACCTATCGGGCCATTTCGGGAGATGATGTCACCTTCACCCTGATCAAGGGGGCCGATCACCGCCTGTCGGGGCCGGGCGAGCTCAGGCTGCTGCAAGAGGTCCTGCTGGCGCTGTGCGCGCGGGCCGATGCGCCCACGGCGTAAAGAGTCGGACGTGAAGAAAAGTTTTCCAGCCTGCCTGGCAGGCTGGAAATACTTTTCTTCAGGAAAAACAAGGCGTCCTGCTGACTTGGGGCGGCCCGGCGTCAGCAGGACATCATTTTTGGCCCCAAGTAAATTGCAAGGTTCTGACAGAAAATCTGTCAGAACCTTGCAATTCACGGATTGTCAGAATGCCAGAAAATGCTGTGTATTCAATCTGTTGTGAATACTTCACATGCGACTAAAGACGGGCGCGGACATGCAAAAAGGCCGCCTCCTTGCCGGGGCGGCCCTTTTTCCTGCCCTTGCGGGGCGATCCCTAACCTTGGCAAAATTCAGGCGCTGAGCGCCTTGATGCGCTTGCTGAGGCGCGAAATCTTGCGCGCGGCGGTGTTCTTGTGAAGGATATTGCGGCGCGCGCCACGCATGATCTCCGGCTGGGCGGCGCGCAGGGCCTGGCTGGCGGCCTCGGCATCGCCGCTGGCAATGGCCTTCTCCACCTTGCGGATGAAGGTGCGGATACGCGACTTGCGGGCCTTGTTGATTTCGGTGCGGCGCGCGCTCTGGCGCATGGCTTTCTTGGCGGTCTTGGTATTGGGCATCGTGGTACCTGTTGCTGTTCTTTCTGCCGCGGCGGGAGACTGGCGCGCCCGCCTGCAAACAATAAAACGGGCTCAACGCCAAAAGGCGCGCCCTTGTCCGTGCCGGGCTTATACCGGCATGAGCGCAGCGCGTCAACATGCATGTGGCGGCCGCAGGCGGCTGCACGGGGCTTTTTCGCGCCGGCAATGACCACAGGATCACCCGCCGGTGAACCGCGGCTTGCGCTTTTGCACAAAGGCGGCCATGCCCTCCTTCTGATCGGCGGTGGCGAAGAGGGCATAGAACATGCGCCGCTCGAACCGCAGGCCCTCCTGCAACGGAACCTCGAAGGCCCTGTTGACGGCCTCCCTGGCGGCCAGCACGGCGGCGCGGCCATGGCCCGCGATCATGCGCGCTGCGCTCATGGCCTCGTCCATGAGGGATTCATCGGGCACAACGCGCGCCACCAGGCCTGATGCCAGGGCCTCGGCGGCGTCCATCATGCGGCCGGTGAGGATGAGGTCCATGGCCCTGGCCTTGCCCACCGCGCGGGTCAGGCGCTGGGTGCCGCCGGCGCCGGGGATGATGCCCAGCCTGATCTCCGGCTGGCCGAACCTGGCGCTTTCGGAGGCGATGATGAAGTCGCACATCATGGCCACCTCGCAGCCGCCGCCGAGACAATAGCCGGAGACGGCGGCGATGAGCGGCTTGCGGGTGCGGGCAATGGCGTCCCACCGGGAGAGGAAATCCTCCAGCCAGGTCTGCGGCCATGTCCTGTCCTTCATCTCGGCGATGTCGGCCCCGGCGGCGAAGGCCTTGCGCGAGCCGGTCAGAACGATGCAGCCGATGGCCGCGTCGGCCTCGAAGGCCTCGAGGGCCCCGGTCAGCTGCGCGATGAGGCGCGCATTGAGGGCATTGAGGGCATCTGGCCGGTTGAGGCGGATGACGCCCACCGGGCCATCGGTTTCGGTCACTATGCAATCATGGGCCATGTGCGGTTCCTTGCACGAAATGGACGATCCATCGGCATCTTGCGCAATTTTGCGCCGCTGGCAAGTCCGCGGGAGGGCACAAGGGACTGGTCAAGGCCTCCTTATGTGATTATGGGATAAGCCATGACCTTTCTCGAGATATCCGCCCTGCTGATCACCCTGTCGGCGGCCTTCGGGTTCATCAATTTCGTCTACCTGAAGCTGCCGCACACCATCGGGCTGGTGATCATGGCGCTGATGGCCTCCGGCGTCATGGTGCTGGCCGATATCCTGTGGCCGTCCCTGGGCATCGCCGCCACCATGGGCAATGCGCTGCGCAAGGTGGATTTCGCCAATACGCTGATGAACGGCATGCTGGCCTTCCTGCTCTTTGCCGGGGCGGTGCATGTGAACTTCACCGAGCTGGCGGAGCGCAAATGGGCCATCGGCCTGATGGCGACGCTGGGGGTTCTGGTCTCCACCTTCATCACCGGCGCGGGCATCTATTATTTCGGCCAGTGGTTCTGCCCGCGCATGCCCTTCGTCTGGGCCCTGGTCTTCGGGGCGCTGATCTCGCCCACCGATCCGGTGGCGGTGCTGGGGCTGATCAAGACCATCCGCATTCCGCGCCTGCTGCGCGCCAAGATCGCCGGGGAATCGCTGTTCAACGACGGGGTGGGCGTGGTGGTCTTCACCGTCATGCTGACCATCGCCATGTCCGCCGATCCCGGCTGGATGGACGGCGCGGCCCATGGCGCGGCGGCGGGTCATGGCGCGGGCGGGGTGGGCATCGGCACCATCGTGAAGCTCTTTGCCGGGGAGGCCATCGGCGGGGCCATCCTGGGGCTGGTCATGGGCTTTGCCGCCTATGCGGCCATGAAGCGCATCGACGAGCACAATATCGAAATCCTGATCACCCTGGCGCTGGTGCTCTCGGCCTATGCCATCGCCCTGCGCATCCATGTCTCGGGGCCCATCGCCATGGTGGTGGCCGGGCTGCTCATCGGCAACCACGGGGCGCGTTTTGCCATGAGCCGCAACACGCGCAAGCATGTCTTCGAGTTCTGGACGCTGCTCGACGAGATCCTCAATTCGGTGCTCTTCCTGCTCATCGGGCTGGAGGTGCTGGTCATCACCTGGAACCGGGTGAACCTGCCGATAGCCGTCTATGCCATTCCGCTGGTGCTTTTCGCGCGGCTGGTCTCGGTGGCCATTCCCATCAACCTGCTGAAGGTGCGCGACAAGTTCGAGGAGGGCACCATCGCCGTGCTCACCTGGGGCGGGCTGCGCGGCGGCATTTCCGTCGCCCTGGCGCTGGCCCTGCCGGAGAACGTCTACAAGCCGGCCATTCTCATGGCCACTTACGCGGTGGTGGTCTTTTCCATCATCGTCCAGGGCCTGACCATGAAGCGGCTGGTGCTGCGCTACAGCTTCCACGGCGCGGGCCAGGAGCCGAAGGACGACGAAGAAGAGCGGGACAAGACGAAGAAAAAGAAGGCCGGGAAAAAATCCTGAAGGAAAAAGGTTGCCAACCCTTGATTGTCAAGGAAGCGCCGCTGGCAAAAAAATCGCCATTGGCGCTTCTCATCAGGGCGTAGACCCATAAAAAATATCTGCGGATTTTTCGGGGACTGCCCATTTCCCTGCGTGCCGGAAAAGGCGGGGGTCAAGGATGAGCCCGCCTATTCCCGCCGCGCGGCTCTGTCCTTGCGGATACGGATCATGCCTTCCTGGGCGACGGAGGCCACAAGGATGCCGTCGCGGGTATAGACCTCGCCGCGGTTGAAGCCGCGCGCCCCGGTCATGGAAGGCGAATCCTGGGCATAGAGCAGCCATTCGTCGGCGCGGAAGGGCCGGTGCAGCCACAGGGCATGATCGAGGCTGGCCAGCATCAATTGCGGATCGAAGATGTTGCGCCCATGGGGCACCAGGGAGGTGTCGAGCAGGGTCATGTCGGAGGCATAGGCCAGCACGCACTGGTGCAGGGCCGGATCGTCCGGCAGGGGGCGGGTGGAGCGGATCCAGACATTCTGCCGGTAGTCCTCGCCCGGTTGCGGGTCGAGCAGGTGATCGGGCTCGCACAGGCGCATCTCGATGGGCCGCACGCGCGAGAAATAGCGCCGCAGGCTTTCCGGCATGCGTGCGTGAAAGCGCGCCAGCAGGGCCTTTTCGTCCGGCAGATCCTCCGGCATGGGCACATCCGGCATGGGCATGAAGTGATCGAAATCGCCCCTTTCCGGGCGGTGGAAGGAGCATGTCATGGTGAAGATCGGGCGGCCATGCTGGATGGCCACCACGTGGCGGGTGGTGAAGCTGCGCCCGTCGCGGTAGCGCTCCACCTGGTAGATGATGGGCGCCTCCGGATCGCCCGGGCGCATGAAATAGCCATGCAGGGAATGGGCGGTGCGCTCGGGCTCCACGGTGCGCACCGCCGCCACCAGCGCCTGGCCGATCACCTGGCCGCCGAAGACCCGCTGCCAGCCCACCTTGGGGCTGCGGCCGCGAAACAGGTTGACCTCCAATGGCTCCAGATCGAGGATGGACAGCAGGTTTTCGATATCGGGCATGGCGGGCTCGCACGGCTTGTGGCGGGGGATCGCTTCGCGTCACAGCCTTCCCGCCCCGGTGGCGCTTGTCAAGGGCGTCCCGCTGCCTGCGCCTTGCGGCCAAAACATCTTGGCAAAAGCCGCCTGCCGGTGCATATAGCGCTCATCCCGCGTCTCCTTTCACAGCAAGGGCCTGTCATGAGCAAGAGCAAGCCGCGCGTCTTTTCCGGCGTTCAGCCCACCGGCAACCTGCATCTGGGCAATTACCTTGGGGCCATCACCCGTTTCGTCGATCTGCAGGATGATCACGAGTGCATCTATTGCGTGGTGGACATGCACGCCATCACCGTGGCCCAGGATCCGAAAGCGCTGACAAAGAACATCCGCGAGGTCACGGCCGCCTTCCTGGCCGCGGGCGTGGATCCGAAGGCGCACATCGTGTTCAACCAGTCGCAGGTCTCCGGCCATGCGGAACTGGCCTGGGTGTTCAACTGTGTGGCGCGCATCGGCTGGCTGAACCGCATGACCCAGTTCAAGGAAAAGGCCGGCAAGAATCGCGAAAACGCCTCGGTGGGCCTCTATGACTACCCGGTGCTCATGGCCTCCGACATCTTGCTCTACCACGCCGATGCGGTGCCGGTGGGCGAGGACCAGAAGCAGCACCTGGAGCTGACCCGCGACATCGCCCAGAAATTCAACAACGATTTCGGCGCACGCATCCGCGAGCTGGGGCTGGCGGACGCCGAGGGCCGTTTCTTTCCGCTGCCGGAGCCGCTCATCGCCGGACCGGCCACGCGGGTGATGTCGCTCAAGGACGGCACGAAGAAGATGTCGAAATCCGACCCATCCGATCTGTCGCGCATCAACCTGACCGATGATGCCGGGACAATCGCGCGCAAGATCAAGAAGGCCAAGACCGATCCAGAACCGTTGCCGGAGGAGGAAAAGGGCCTCGAAGGCCGTCCGGAAGCGGCCAACCTGGTGGGCATTTATGCCGCCCTCTCCGGCAAGAGCCAGGCGGATGTGCTGGCCGAATATGGCGGACAGGGCTTTGGGGTGTTCAAGCCGGCGCTGACGGAGCTGGCGGTGGAGAAGCTGGCCCCCGTAGGAGAGAACATGCGCCGCCTGATGGAGGACCGCGCATACATAGACCAGGTGCTGGCCGATGGCGCACGGCGGGCACGCGAAATTGCCGCGCCCATCTATCGCGACGTGAAGAAAATCCTCGGATTCATCGGCTGAAGGCT
>JALSNA010000443.1 GCA_026987255.1 Hyphomicrobiales bacterium
TCAGTGCCCCAGTTCCAGGGCCTGCTTGAGCTGCTTGAGGAAATCCAGACGCTCTTGCAGGGCGTGACGCTCCTCGTCATTGCGGGCATCTTCCAGATCCTCGCGCGCCCAGGTGATTTCGCGCTCGATCTCGGCCAGGTCGAGCTCCTTGAGCGGAATGGCGCGCTCCGCCAGGATGATCAGCTGGTCATTGGCCATTTCCGCATAGCCGCCGCGCACGAAATAGCGCGTTTCCTGCCCCGATATCTCGGAAATGACCAGCACCCCGGGCTTGATGGTGGACAGCACCGGGGCATGATCCGGCATGGCCATGAATTCGCCCTCCACGCCGGGCACAAGCACCTGCTTCACCATGCGGGAGGCCAGCTCCTTCTCCGGGCTGACCAGTTCCAGTCTCAGCGCATCGGCCATGAGTCACATGCCTTTCACTTGCTGCCAGGGGCCGCTCAGGCGGCTTCCGCGGCCATCCTCTGGGCCTTTTCGATGGCCTCGTCCATGGTGCCGACCATGTAGAAGGCGGCCTCCGGCAGATGGTCGTATTCGCCCTCGCACAGGCCCTTGAAGCCCTTGATGGTATCTTCAAGCGCCACGAAGCGCCCCGGCGCGCCGGTGAACACCTCGGCGACGAAGAACGGCTGCGACAAGAAGCGCTCGATCTTGCGCGCCCTGGCCACCACCATCTTGTCCTCTTCCGACAGCTCGTCCATGCCGAGGATGGCGATGATGTCCTGCAGCGCCTTGTAGCGCTGCAAGGTCTCCTGCACCTGGCGGGCGACATTGTAATGCTCCTCGCCGATGATCCGCGCATCCATCATGCGCGAGGTGGAATCCAGCGGGTCCACCGCCGGATAGATGCCCTTCTCGGCGATCGAGCGCGACAGCACCGTGGTCGCGTCCAGATGGGCAAAGGCCGTGGCCGGCGCCGGGTCGGTCAGGTCGTCGGCGGGCACGTAAATGGCCTGCACCGAGGTGATCGAGCCCTTGGTGGTGGTGGTGATGCGCTCCTGCAGCTCGCCCATTTCGGTGGCCAGGGTGGGCTGATAGCCGACGGCGGAAGGAATGCGGCCGAGCAGCGCCGAAACCTCCGAGCCCGCCTGGGTAAAGCGGAAGATGTTGTCGATGAAGAACAGCACGTCCTGGCCCTGGTCGCGGAAGTGCTCGGCCACCGTCAGGCCGGTGAGCGCCACCCGCGCGCGCGCGCCGGGCGGTTCGTTCATCTGGCCATAGACCAGGGCCGCCTTGGAGCCTTCGCCGCCACCGGGCTTGTTCACCCCCGATTCGATCATTTCATGATACAGATCGTTGCCCTCGCGGGTGCGCTCGCCCACACCGGCAAAGACCGAATAGCCGCCATGGGCCTTGGCGACGTTGTTGATCAGCTCCATGATGAGCACCGTCTTGCCCACCCCGGCGCCGCCGAACAGGCCGATCTTGCCGCCCTTGGCATAAGGCGTGAGCAGATCCACCACCTTGATGCCGGTGACCAGGATCTCGGCCTCCGTGGACTGGTCGACGAACTTCGGCGCCGGCTGGTGAATGGCGCGGCGCTCCTTGGTCTTGAGCGGCGCGCCTTCATCCACCACCTCGCCGATGACGTTGAGGATGCGCCCCAGGGTCTCCTCGCCCACCGGCACAGAGATCGGCGCGCCGGTATCGGTGACCTGCTGGCCGCGCACCAGCCCCTCGGTTGCATCCATGGCGATGGCGCGCACCGTGTTCTCGCCCAGATGCTGGGAAACCTCCAGCACCAGCCGCTTGCCGTTGTTCTCGGTTTCCAGCGCGTTGAGGATCTCCGGCAACCCGCCGTCGAACTGCACGTCGACGACCGGCCCCTTCACCTCCACGACGCGGCCCGCCGCAGTCTCTTTTTTCGTCATGGTCTTGGCCATTTGTCCTGGTCCTTGAAAGATGGTTGCGCGGCTGCCCGGCTCACAGAGCCTCCGCGCCGGAAATGATTTCGATGAGTTCCTTGGTGATCTGCGCCTGGCGCTGGCGGTTGTAGGTGATGGTCAGATCGTTGATCATCTCGCCGGCGTTGCGCGTCGCGTTGTCCATGGCCGACATGCGCGCGCCCTGTTCCGAGGCGGCATTCTCCAGCAGGGCGCGGAACACCTGCACCGAGACGTTGCGCGGCAGCAGATCGCTCAGAATCTCCGCCTCGTCCGGCTCGTAGACATAGGCCGCCGGAATGGCCCGCGCCGCCGCCGTGTCCTCTCCCCCTGCGGCCTCCACCTGCGCCGGTATGAGCTGCAAGGCGGTGGGCTTTTGCGAGATCACCGAGCGGAACTCGGCATAGAACAGGGTGCACACGTCGAACTCGCCATCCTGGAACATGCGGATCAGATCCGCCGCGATCTTGCGCGCATCCATGAATCCGATGCGCTTGACGTGCTTCAGGTCCACCGGCTTTCCGGTCATCAGCGAGCCGTATTCGCGCTTCAGGGCCTCATACCCCTTGCGCCCCACGCACATCATCTTGACCGTCTTGCCCGCGGCGCGCAGCTTGTCCGCATGGGCCGCCGCCAGCTTGGCGATGGAGGCATTGAAGCCGCCGCACAGACCGCGCTCGGCCGTGCACACCACCAGCAGATGCACGTCCTCCCGCCCCGTTCCGGCCAGGAAGGGCGAAACGCCTTCGGCGTCCTTCAGATTGTCCGCCAGTTTGGCGATCACCGCATTCATGCGCTGCGAATAGGGGCGCGCCGCCTCCGCCGCCTCCTGGGCGCGGCGCAACTTGGCGGCGGCCACCATCTGCATGGCCTTGGTGATCTTTTGCGTCGCCTTGACCGAGGCGATGCGGTTGCGCAGGTCCTTCAGACTGGCCATTGGCTCATGTCCCGTTCATTGCCTGTCCGGTCAACCGGCGAAAGCCTTGGCGAAGGCCTCCACCGCCGCCGTCAGCTTCTCGCGCGTGACATCCGAAAGCTCCTTTTCGATGCGAATGGTCTCAAGGATATCGGCATGCTTTTCGCGCATGAAGGTCAGAAGGCCGGATTCGAATTCGCCCACCTTGTCCACCGGCAGCGGATCGAGATAGCCCTGGGTGCCGGCGAACAGCACCACCACCTGCTCCTCGATCTTCAGCGGCGAGAACTGCGGCTGCTTGAGCAGCTCGGTGAGCCGCTCGCCGCGCCTGAGCATCTTCTGGGTGGCGGCATCGAGATCGGAGCCGAACTGCGCGAAGGCCGCCATCTCGCGGTATTGCGCCAGCTCGTTCTTGATCGTGCCGGCCACCTGTTTCATGGCCTTGATCTGCGCCGCCGAGCCGACGCGGGAGACCGAAAGGCCGACGTTCACCGCCGGGCGCACGCCCTGATAGAACAGATCCGTCTCCAGGAAGATCTGGCCATCGGTGATGGAAATGACGTTGGTCGGGATATAGGCCGAAACGTCATTGGCCTGGGTCTCGATCACCGGCAGGGCGGTCAGCGAGCCGGCTCCCATCTTGTCGCTCAGCTTGGCGGAGCGCTCCAGAAGGCGCGAATGCAGATAGAAGACATCGCCCGGATAGGCCTCGCGTCCCGGCGGGCGGCGCAGCAGCAGCGACATCTGGCGGTAGGCCACCGCCTGCTTGGACAGATCGTCATAGGCGATCAGCCCGTGCATGCCGTTGTCGCGGAAGAACTCGCCCATGGCCGTGGCGGTGAAGGGCGCCAGGAACTGCAAGGGCGCCGGCTCCGAGGCGGTGGCCGCCACGACGATGGAATAGTCCATCGCCCCGTGCTCCTCCAGCACCTTGACGAACTGTGCCACCGAGGAGCGCTTCTGGCCCACCGCCACATAGATGCAGTAGAGCTTCTCGCTTTCGTCCCTGGCGGCTTCGTTATAGGCCTTCTGGTTGAGAATGGTGTCAAGAATGATCGCCGTCTTGCCGGTCTGGCGGTCGCCGATGATCAGCTCGCGCTGGCCGCGGCCCACCGGGATCAGCGCATCCACCGCCTTCAGGCCGGTGAGCATGGGCTCGTGCACCGACTTGCGCGGAATGATGCCCGGCGCCTTGACGTCCACCCGGCGGCGCTCGTCGGTCTTGATCGGCCCCTTGCCGTCGATGGGGTTGCCCAGGGCGTCCACCACCCGGCCGAGCAGCGCCTTGCCCACCGGAGCCTCGACGATGGCGCCGGTGCGCTTGACCACGTCGCCTTCGTTGATGCCGCGGTCCTCGCCGAAGAGCACCACGCCGATGTTGTCGCGCTCCAGGTTCAGCGCCATGCCGATGACGCCGGTGGGAAACTCCACCATCTCGCCGGCCATGACGTTGTCCAGCCCGTAGACGCGGGCGATGCCGTCGCCCACCGAGAGCACGGTGCCGGTCTCGGAGACATCCGCCTCCTTGCCGAAGTCCCGGATCTGCTTTTTCAGGATGGCGGAAATTTCCGCGGCCCGGATATCCATTGTCCTTTACGCCCCTTTCAGCATCGTTTTGAGGGTGTTCAGTCTGGTCTTGATGGAAGTATCGATCATCCGCGAGCCAACCCGGACGATCAGTCCGCCCAGGATGGACGGATCGATGGCGTTCTCGATCTGCACGTCCTTGCCCAGCGCCGCCTTCAGCGCTTCGGCAATCTTCTTTTCCTGCGCCGCCGTCAGCTTCGCCGCCGAGGTCACCAGGGCAGAAACCTCGCCGCGCTCTTGCGCCATGAGCGCCTGATAGGCGGCGATCATCTCCGGCAGCAGCGCAAGGCGGCCCTTCACGGCCACCAGCTGCACGAAATCGCGCGCCAGCTTGCCCGCCTCAAGCTTCTCCATCACCGCCGCCAGGCCCTGCGCCTGTGCCCTTTTGTCCAGCAAGGGGCTGGCGATGAAGCGCGCCAGATCGTCAGATTGTTCCAGAAGCTGGCCGAGCCTTTCCAGATCGGCGCCGGTCTTTTCCGTCTCCCCGGCCTCTTTGGCGAGACCGAAAAGGGCCTGCGCATAGCGCACCGCCACGCCCGGCAATTTCGCATTCCTGTCCGCCACTGGCAGACCCCCTGCTTTTCAGTCCGTCACGCAAGCCCCTGACGGACATATTCAAACATTTGAAAATATTGACATATTTTCATGACAATCATGCCCGGCAAACCGCCGTTTCCCGCACATCGCGAGACCTCTATCATAGCCCCGCAGGCGGCGCAATAGGCCGAACTTCCCACAAGGCCCAAAAAGCGGGGCAAATTGCAGCCCTGTCCCCTCGCCATGACCGGTCCGGCCATTTTTCAGTGCGATCCGCCCGTCTCCTGATGGCGGCCAAAACGGCCCTCCCCATTGATCACAATGGCCAGAAAACGAGGATGAGCGGCACCGAAACCGCCAGGATCAGCAGCTCCAGCGGCAGGCCCATGCGCCAGTAATCCCCGAAGGAATAGCCGCCGGGGCCCATGATGATGGTGTTGTTCTTGTGGCCTATGGGGGTGAGAAAGGCGCACGAGGCGGCCACCGCCACCCCCATGAGCATGGAATCGGGATTGACGCTCAAGGCCCTGGCCACCTGCACCGCCACCGGCCCGGCGACCAGCACCGTGGCCACGTTGTTGAGCATGTCCGACAGCGTCATGGTGACGATCATGATGACCAAAAGCACCAGCACCGGAGAAAGCCCCTTTGTGAGCCACAGGATCGATTGCGCGATCAGCCCCGTTCCGCCGGAGGTCTCCAGCGCCGCGCCTATGGGGATGAGCGAGGCCAGCAGCACGATCACCGGCCATTCCACAGACTCGTAGATCTGCGACAGCGAGATGATGCGCAAGGCCACATAGCCCACCACCACCGCCGCCAGCGCCACCGGCAGGGGCGCCAGTCCGGCCGCCGCGGCCACGATGGCCAGGCCGAAAAGCCCCATGGCCAGCCAGGCTTTCTGCCTTTGCGCCACCGCCACCGCCTTGCTCTCCAAAGGCAGCGCGCCCAGCCAGCGGATGGTCTCCTCCAGGCCGTTTTCCGGCCCCATGAGCAAGAGCAGATCGCCCGGCTGGATCTTCTCCTGCCGCACCCGCCCCTTGACCCTGCGCCCATGCCGCGCAATGCCCACCAGGATGACGCCGCGCCGCGCCAGAAGCCGCAGCGATTGCGCCGAGCGGCCGATGATGCGCGCATCCTTGGGCACCACGGCCTCGGCCATGGCCAGGGTATCGGCCAGCAACGATCCATGCTTGCGCGAGCGCGACAGGTCGAGCCTGAGTGCGGAGGCGAACTGCTCCAGCCCCTCCGGGCTGCCCTCGATCACCAGCACGTCGCCCTTGCGGATTTCCTCTCCCGCCGGACGGCTGGTCCGCCGCCCGCGGCGCACCAGGCCGAGGAGCCACACATCCGCCTCCTCGGCCTGGGCCTTCAGGTCACGGAACTTGCGGCCGATGGCGGGGGATTTCTCCGGCACCAGCACCTCCATGACATAGGCTTCCAGGGCCGCCAGCTCCCTGTGGGCATCGGCCTTTGCGCGTCCGGCGGGAATGAGCCGCCAGCCGATGAGCGCCACGAAGGCCAGCCCCACCGCCGCCGCCCCCAGCCCCACGGGGGTGAAATCGAACATCCCGTAGGGCTTGCCCAGGGCATCGGCGCGAAACTGCGCGATGACGATATTGGGCGGCGTGCCGATCATGGTGGTCATGCCGCCCAGGATGGTGGCGAAGGACAAAGGCATGAGCGACAGCGCCGGGGAGCGCCTGGCGCGCCGCGCCGTCTGGATGTCCACCGGCATGAGCAGGGCCAGGGCGGCGACATTGTTCATGAAGGCCGAAAGGGCGGCCCCCACACCGCCCATGATGGCGATATGCACCGGCAGGGGGCGATCGGCCTTGATGAGGTTGCGGGTGAGCATCTCGATGGCCCCCGACTGGGCCAGGCCGCGCGAGATGATGAGCACCAGGGCAATGACGATCACCGCCGCGTGGCCGAAGCCCTCGAAGGCGTGCCTGGCATCCACCACGCCGATGAGCACGGCAAGAACCAGCGCCCCGAAGGCCACCACGTCATAGCGCCACCGGCCCCAGAGCAACAGCCCCAGCACCCCGCCCATGATGAGAAACAAGGCCGCCTGGTCAAAAGTCATGGCCCGCTTTTAACATCCGCGCCCGAACAAAGGCAATCACCCCCAATCCCGCCC
>JALSNA010000444.1 GCA_026987255.1 Hyphomicrobiales bacterium
TGGGCGGGGCGACCAAAGTGCACCCCGCCGCCCGCGCGGCGCTCAAACTGATGGGCGTGCGCACCGCCGCCGAACTGGCCGAAATCATCGCCGCGGTGGGGCTGGCGCAAAACCTGGGCGCACTGCGCGCATTGGCCACCGAAGGCATCCAGCGCGGCCACATGACCCTGCACGCCCGCCAGGTCGCCATCGCCGCCGGCGCGCAAGGCGACGAAATCGCCGAAGTCGCCCGCCGCCTGGCCGAAAGCGGCGAGGTGCGCATCGACCGCGCGCAGGAAATCCTCGCGGCGTTGCGAGAAGAAAAACTATGAATTGCGAATGAAGAATTGCGAAAGGAAAACCGCAATTCGCAATTCATAATTCGCAATTTCTTTGGAGGCTCTTCCCATGCCCGAATTTCCCGAACCTCAACTGCTCCGCCCCCAACGCCCGGTCGGCATCGTGGGCTACGGGGCTTACATCCCCCGTTACCGTCTGCCGGCGCGGGAAATCGCCCGCATCTGGACGGAGGGCAAAGGCGGCCTGCCCATTCAGGAAAAATCCGTACCCGGCCCGGACGAGGATACCGTGACCATCGCCACCGAAGCGGCGCGCAACGCCCTGGCGCGGGCGGGCATCGACCCCGCCAACCTGCGCGCCGTGTGGGTGGGTTCCGAGTCCCATCCCTACGCCGTGAAGCCCACCGGCACCATCGTGGCCGAGGCCATCGGCGCGACGCCCTACACCCAAAGCGGCGACTGGGAATTCGCCTGCAAAGCGGGCACCGAGGCGATGGTGGCCGCCTACGGGCTGGTGGGTTCCCAAATGGCCGATTACGCCTTGGCCATCGGCGCGGACACTGCCCAGGGACGCCCCGGCGACGCGCTGGAATACACCGCTGCGGCAGGCGGCGCGGCCTTCGTCATCGGCCCCGCCGAGGAAAGCCTGGCCATGCTGGAAGCCACCCTTTCTTTCGTCACCGACACCCCCGACTTCTGGCGGCGTGCCCACCAGCATTACCCCGAACACGGCGTGCGCTTCACCGGCGAACCGGCCTACTTCCACCACATCGGCAACGCGGCGCGCGCTTTCATGGAAGCCACCAATACCACCGCCGAAGATTACGCCTACGCCGTCTTCCACCAGCCGAACACCAAATTCCCCCAGCGCATCGCCAAATCCTTAGGCTTCACCGCCGAGCAAATCCAACCGGGGCTGCTGGTGCCCCTCATCGGCAACACCTACTCTGGCGCGGCCATCGTCGGCCTGACCGCGGTGCTCGACATCGCCCAGCCCGGCGACCGCATCCTGGTGGTTTCCTTCGGCTCCGGCGCGGGCTCCGACGCGATGGCCTTCGAGGTCACCGAGCGCATTCTGGAACGCCGCGATCTGGCCCCCGCCACGCAGGACTACATCCGCCGCCGCACCGAAATCGACTACGCGACCTACGTCCGCTGGCGTGGGAAACTCATCATGAAATAGAGACGCCAAGCGCGCCAAGAAGGGACACCAAGACCACCAAGAAAATCTACGTCATCCCGCGTCA
>JALSNA010000445.1 GCA_026987255.1 Hyphomicrobiales bacterium
GGCCTTGATGCCTGTTGGACGCCATGGATACAATCGCGCTATGATCGCGCCATGATTGATTCGCGAAAGGTTGTCCGCCGGGTCGTGCTGGCGGCTGGGGTTGTCCTTGGGCTGGCCTCAGGCGCGCTGGCCGGGGGCGCTTTGGCTGCCGAGCCCGTTCATGGCATCGCCATGCATGGCAGCCCTGCGCTGGCGGCGGATTTTGATCATTTCCCCTATGCCAACCCGGCCGCGCCGAAGGGCGGGACGCTGCACATGGCGGTGACCGGCTCGTTCGACAGCCTCAATCCCTTCATCATCAAGGGCGAGAGGGCCGCAGGCGTGCGCGGGCTGGTGTTCGAGAGCCTGCTGGCGCGCAACCTTGCCGAGCCCTTCTCGCTCTATGGACTGGTGGCCAGATCGGTGGAGGTGCCCGATGACCGCTCCTTCATCACCTTCCATCTCGATCCGAGGGCGAAGTTCTCCGACGGTGTGCCCATCACCGCGGCCGATGTGCTCTTTTCCTGGAAGACCTTGCGCGATCACGGGCGGCTCAATCACCGCACCTATTACAAGAAGGTGCGCAAGGCCGAGGCGCTGGATGAGAGCACGGTCAAGTTCACCCTGGACGGCAAGGACCGCGAGCTGCCGCTCATCCTGGGGCTGATGCCGGTGCTGCCGGAGCATTTCTTCAAGACCCACACCTTCGACAAGACGACGCTGGAGCCGCTCATCGGCTCCGGGCCCTACCGCATCACCCAGGTCAAGCCCGGCCAGCGCATCGTGTTCGAGCGCAACAGGGACTACTGGGCAAAGGATCTGCCGCCGGTGCGCGGGATGTACAATTTCGACCGCGTCATCTACGACTATTACCGCGACAGCCAGACGGCCTTCGAGGCGCTGAAGAAGGGGCTGACCGACATCCGCTACGAGGCGGATGCGACGCGCTGGGCCACGGCCTATGACTTCCCGGCGGCCAAATCGGGAGATTTCATCCGCGAGACCATCCCCACCGGCCTGCCCAAGCCCCTGTCGGCCTTCGTCTTCAACACCCGCCGGGCGCTTTTTGCCGACCGCAAGGTGCGCGAGGCGCTGCTTTACACATTCGATTTCGAATGGGCCAACGCCAATCTCTTTCATGGTCTTTTCGCGCGCACCAACGGCTATTTCGACGGCTCGGAACTGTCCTCCATCGGGCGGGCCGCCAATGACATGGAAAAGACGCTGCTGGACAAGGCCGGGGCGCACCTGGAGGCGCGCTTCCTGAACGGAACCTGGCGGGCGCCGAAATCCGACGGCTCGGGGCGCGACCGCAGGAACCTGCGCAAGGCGGTGACGATGCTGCGCGCCGCCGGCTGGCGCAACCAGGGCGGCAAGCTGGTGAACGCCCAGGGGCAGCCCTTCACCTTCGAGATGCTCATCCAGTCGCGCGAGCAGGAGAAGATCGCCCTGCACTGGCAGCACAGCCTGAAGCTGCTGGGCATAGCCATGAAGGTGCGGCAGGTGGATTCGGCCCAGTTCACCCGCCGCCTGCTGTCCTATGA
>JALSNA010000446.1 GCA_026987255.1 Hyphomicrobiales bacterium
GCCTTCCCTTCCACCCCCTGCCGGGAGGGCCGCATGGGCACCATCGGGGGCGTCTTCGGCGCCAGAAGGCAAGCCTGAAGGCGCCGGAGCGGGCATGGCCTTGGCAAATTGCCCCTTGCACCCTGCGGTCTGCAGCACGGGGGCTGCCGTCTTGCGGGCCGCCAATACACCAGAGGCCACAATCTGAAGATCCTTGGGCCATTCATCCCCCGGCAAGGGCGCCTGGGCGTTGTTTTCCAGATCCTTGTCCGGAGACATGGGGCCTTTTTCGTCTGTCTCATCCTGGCCTTGCGTCCGCCTTTGCACAGACATCTGGGCACCGGCTTCCATGGCCAGGGCTTGCGCCTGCCGCGGCATGGTGTGCGCTGCGCAAGGGAGGATTTTTTCCGGCCAATCCCGCCCTGCCCTCTTTTTGGGCTCGCGCCGCACATCCGCCTTGCCGTCCTCATCAGCGGAGCGCACCGCCGCGTTGAGGGCGCGCTGAAAGAGCGCAAGAGATTTGCCTTTGTGGCCGGTCATGCCCTTGCCCTTGTCCACGCTGCCGGGAACGGCCCCTGCGGCGGGGGAAGGAACGGACGATGTTTTCATTGGTCATGATCCTTCAGCAATCTGGTAATGCCCGCAATGGCGGCGCGCGCCCTGACAGCCGCCGGCAGATCATCCACATTGCTGCTTGCCCCAGGCTTTCCAGCCGGGGTTTTGGCAACCGGCTCTTCGATGATGGCGCGGCCAAGCACCAGTGCAGCCATGCGCAGCCTTTTGCCGCTTTCATCCAGGGCGGCAGGGGAAATGGCCCGCAGGCTGGCCATGGCGGAGACAGGATCGGGGCCTGCAATGCGGGCGGCGGCAATCCAGGCATGGAGTCTGGCCTTGAACCTTGCCGAACCAGGATTGAACGACAGGGCCTTCTTTCCGGCCAGCTCCGCCAGGGCTGTCTTGCCCCCGATGAGCGCCTCGCGCGTCACCGCTGCATAGAGCAAGGCCTGCCGGCGCGGTTCAAGAAGCGCGATGTCCCTTTCCATCCGGGTGATGAGATGGGGTTTTGGACCAAAGTCCAGATGCACCAAAAACCAGGCATACCGGCGCAGGAAATCCGGCATATACTCAGATGGGCGAAAGTGCCGGATATAGTTTTTGGCGTATCTCATGAAAGCAGGCACATCTGCCTCGTTGCCGCTCAGAACAAGGGCGCGGCGCAAGGCCGCCTCCTCCAACAGGGTGCCCGGCTTGAGCAGCCGCACGCGATCCAGCAATTGCAAGGCCCGCTCAGGCTTGGCGGCGGCGCGCAGGAAGGCCTTGACCAATGCCAGCTGGGCGCGCGCGGCAATGGTCAGGGCCTTGTCATCGACGGCTTTCAGATGTGCCCAGGCCTGCCCGTTGCGCCCTTCGGCATAGGCCACGGCCCCCTCCAGGGCACCCTTGGGAAGATTGACGGGCTTTTTGCCTTTCAGCAGGCGCAAGGCCACCGCCGGATTGCCGCCGCTGAGGACATAAACCAGCAAGGCCTGGGCATCGCGCCGGTTCTTCCAGGTCTCTTCCGGCAAGGATGCATAGACCTTGCCGATATGGGCCAGCAGGCGCGCCTGGCCGCGATAGGCCTTTTCGTCACCATGCACGATCCGGTCTTGCAAATTCTGCAAAGCCTGCAAGTAGCGCCAGGCCTGCAAGGGCTGCCCCGGGGCGGGGCTGGCGGCGCCCATGGCGAGGGACAGCACGAGAAACAGAATGGCAATGCGCATGATCACTTCTCCAGGAGCAATATCCCGATGCGCCGGTTCGATGCCGCCAGGGGATCTCCCGGCACCGCCAGTTTCCTGTCCGCGTAGCCCTCGATCCGGACGATGCGATCCTGGGCGATGCCGCCGCGCAGCAGCATGTAGCGGGCCGCATGGGCACGCGCCGTGGACAGGCGCCAATTGTCATAGGCATCGGTCCGGAAGGGCCGCCCATCGGTATGGCCGCGCAGCACGATCCTGCCTGGCTTGCCGCGCAGGATGGCGGCGATATGGTCCATGAAGCGCACGGTTTCGCGCCGGGGCTTGGCGGAACCTATCTCGAACATGCCAAAACCGGCCTTGTCGGACACGGTTATGAGAACGCCCTGCTTGGTGCGTTTGACTTTCACCCCGGGCAGGTGTGAGGCATCGCCATGGGCCAGCGCCTTTTTTATCTCTGCCTTGATCTGCCCATAGACCCTGTCCGCCGCTGCAAGCTTCGCCAAAGGGGCTTTTCGGGCCGGCCTTGCGCGTCCCTTTTTCGCCCGCGGCGCCTTGCGATGGCCTTTTGCGGTTGCGGAATCGCCGCGCCTGGCCGCCATGCCTTGGCGGGCCTTCTGGCGCTTTGCCGCACCTCCGTCATTCCTGGCCATGAGATCAAGGCCGGTTTCATCGGGAGATCCATCGGCCGGGTCCTCCAGATCCTTTTGCAGGCTCTGCCAGCTTTTGGGCGAGAAAGGATCGCGAAACCGGATGCCGCCTTGCGCACCGAGTGTCTCCGGCTTGCGTGCCTTGCGGTTCATGCCCTTCAGCAGATCGGGCGCGCCGCCGGCTATCTTGTCCAGGGTATGAACAGGATCCCTGAAAAGCTCGCTTTCCGGAATGTCGCCGCCGCTGTAATAGGTGGCGGGCCCCTTCTTCCTTTCCTGCTTGCGCTTCTTGTTGTCGTTGGCGTTGCCCTGGTGACTTTCGGCCTTCGCCATGGCCTCGGTCTTGAGCTCCTTGTTCTTGACATCGCCGCTCGAGGAATCCTTGTTTTCCTGCAGGCCTCTGGGATTGGTGGTGGTGTCCACCAGCTTGACGGGATTGAAATAGCTGGCCACCTGCGAGCGCGTCTCCTCGTTGGCGGCATTGATCAGCCACATGACGAGAAAGAAGGCCATCATGGCGGTCATGAAATCCGCATAGGCGACTTTCCACACGCCACCGTGGTGACAATCGTCTCCATTGCCGCGTTTTCTGCGCACGATGACGATTTCCGGCGCGCCCTTGTCCTTGCCATCCATGCTCATGGGACATCACCCGCCGCCGGGGCGCTTTCCCTTATCCGCCGCATCCATTGGCTCAGACGTGTTTCCAGCACGGTTTCATCCAGATGGGCGGCAAGAGTGCACTCCCTGGCGTCTTCCTCGAAGACGACCGCCGGCGCCAGCTCTCCCAGATTGTCCCGCAAGGAGGACAGCAAGGATGGCGCGCCCGTCACATGGATCTTCAAGGCCCCATCCAGATCCAGAAGCCTTCGCACTTCGCCGCCCAGCTGCTCCACCGCCCTTGTGCGCGCCCTTTCCGCCAGCACCGGGGCGAGCACCTGCGCGGCCTGTTCGCCAAGGGCCGTGGCCAGCTCCTCAAGGCCCTGTTTCAGACCCTCCGCCAGGGCCTTTCCCGCCTCCTGCTGCCAGCGGCTCTCGCGCGCGGAGAGCTCCTGTTCATGCTGCGCCAGAAGCTTTTGCCTTTCTTCCGCGAATGCCTCTTCGGCTTGCGCCCTGCCCTGGCGCAAACCATCGGCAAAGGCGCGCTCCAGTTTGCGGGCGATGTCCTTCTCGTTTTCAGCCGCGGCGTTTTTTTCCTGCGCCGGGGCAGCTGATGCCAATGGCTGCGCCTTTCGGGGCCTGGCAGCGCCGCCAGCGCGGCTCGAGGGGCCATGCCCATATTCCTTGAGCACCAGGGATGCCGGAATGACCTTCATGTCCGGGTCTCCTCATGCAGCCATTCGCGGATGACATTGGCCGCCTGCTTCTCGTCGTAGCTGATCATCTGGCGCAGGCGCTTCAAGGGCGTGTTGGAGGCGCTGTTCATGATATCGGCGATGAGGTCATCCTCGCTCTCGGTATCCGGTGCTGCCGCCCGGGACCCATCGGCGGAAAGAGCGGCATCATCCAGCACGATGGCCTCCGGCGTATCCAGCTGCGCTGCCGGGCCTGCCTCGATCTGGCCGGTGGCCATGGCCGCCTCGTCCGCGGGCGGTGCGCCCAGCATCTTCAAAGCCGGGCGCACGCCGAACCAGATGACGATGCCCGTCACGGCCAGCACGATGAGCGCATTGACCAGCATGGGCAGCATCTTCACCAGCTGGCTTGTCAGGCTGGCCCCGGCAAGCGGCGGCAGGGGCTGCCTGGACTGGATGAAGTCGATGGCGCTGACCTTCAGCTTGTCGCCCCTTGCGGCGCTCAACCCGGCGGCGGTGCGCACCAGATCGGCGATCTCCTTCTCCTGGGAGCTGATTTCGGCCTTGGAGAGCTTGTGGCCGGTGACCGTCTCCAGGCTCTTGCGGTTGATGACCACGGCGATGGACAAGCGGGCGATGTCATAGCCGTTGCTGATGGTGTTGATCCTGCGCGAGCTGATCTCGTAGTTGGTAAGGCGTTCCTTGCGTTCGCGCCGCTCCTTGTTGCTTTGCGCCGGGCCCGATGCGGGTTTCGCATCTGGCAGCTCCTGATCCAGGGAGGCGGAAGCCGTCTTGCTGCTGTTGCTGGCGGTGGTCTTTTCCTTGATGTCGCGCACCGAGCGCTCCACCCGCGAGGCCGGATCAAAGATGGTCTGGGAGACGCTTTTCCTGTCGGTATTCAGGCGCGCGGCAACCGCGACCTGAAAATTGCCCGCCCCCAGATAGGGCATGAGCGTGCTTTGCACGTTTTCGCGAATCTGGCGCGCCACGCGCATTTCCAGATCCAGCAGGCGCCTGGGCACGGCCTCCTTGCGGTCCTCGCCGCTGGCCAGCAGGGAGCCGTTGGTGTCGAGCACGCTGACTTCGCTGATGTCGAGACCGGGAACGGCGCCGGCCACCAGATAGCGGATGGCGCTGGCCGTGGTGTCCTGAAAGGAGGCATCGGTGCGGATCAGCACGGAAGCGGAAGGGCTGGCCGCCTTCCTGCGAAAGCTGTTCCTCCTTGGCAGAACGATGTGGACGCGCACCGCCCTCACCCCGGCAAAGGACTGGATCGTGCGGCCCAGCTCACCCTCCAGGGCGCGCACCAGGGTGATCTTCTGCATGAAGGAGGTCAGCCCCAGGGCGCCAATATTGTCGAAAAGCTCATACCCGGCATGGGCCGAGCGCGGCAGCCCCTTTTCGGCCAGCAGCATGCGCGCGCGCGCCGCCTCTCCATAGGCGACCTTGACGGTCTTGCCATCCTTGCTGACATCGTAGCGGATGCGCGCTTCGCTCAGGACCGTTCCGATGCCGCTGACATCGGAGGAGGACAGCCCGGTGTAGAGAACCTCATAGGAAGGGCGGGTGAGCAGATAGCCGGCCACGGTTATGGCGGCAACCATGAGAATGCCGGCAATGGCGAGCATCATCAGACGGCGCGCGCCAAGGCGCGAAAGATTGCCCGCAAGATGTGATAGATTTTCGCGCCAAACCATCGCCGGCTCCAGCATGACTGTTCACTGGGCCATTAATCCGGCATCAATCTTGCGCGAGCATTGCGCCGCATACGGAACATAAAGAGAACACAAAAGGCCGCGGCAAACAGGTGCCGCGGCAAGTCTACGGAGTAGCCAAAACAGACAGAAAGGAGCAACCTTGAGGTTCTCAAGGAAAATGGAAGGGGGCGGCGGCCGCCTCAACCGGGGGCGATTGGGGGGTATGGGATATGAGGACGGCCGGCCGCCTTTGGGGTTACCTGAACAGCGAGAGAATCGTCTGGCTGGAGGCATTGGCAATGCTCAGCGCCTGGACGCCAAGCTGCTGCTGCGTCTGCAGGGCCTTCAGGCGGGTGGATTCGGCGTTCATGTCGGCATCGACAAGCTGGCTGACGCCGCGGCCGATGGCATCCATCAGCGAGGAGACGAAATCGGTCTGCATCTCGATGCGCTTCTTGCCGGCGCCCAGGTCACTGGCGGCGGTGGTCATCGACGAGATGGACTTATCCACAGCCTTGATGATATCCTCAAGATCGGTGAGATCGGCGGAGGAATCCGTCAGGGTGGAGATGTCCAGCGTGGCAACGGTGAAGTTGCTGCCGCTGGTGGTGGTATACTGCTTGTCCAGGATGCCGGTGGCCGAGGCATTGGCATCGAACAGCTTGATGTTGTCGATGTTGATGTTGATGGTGCCGACGGAGACGCCGGTGCTGGTGCGGGTGAAGGAGGCCACCACGGACTTCGTGGCATTGTAGTTGGCGGCCGAGGAATCCACCTTCAGCCAGTTCTCGCCGGAGAAGGAGGCGGAAGACGCGATGCTCTGCAGCTGGTTCTGCAGCTCGTCGATCTCCGACTGGATCTTGCCGCGGTCGACGCCCGGCTCGCGGGCCGCCACCAGCTTGGTCTTGATCTCGGTGACGACATCGATGGACTTGTCCAGGGCCGTGTAGGCCACATCCACGGTCGCCTTGCCCAGGCCGAGGGCGTCCTTGACGGTTCCCAGCGCCTTGTTGTCGGAGCGCATGGTGGTCGCGATCGACCAGTAGGCGGCATTGTCGGTCGCGGTGGCGACGCGATAGCCGGTGGAAATGCGATTCTGGGTCTGCTCCAGCTCCTTGTTGGTCTGGGTGAGAGTCTGAAGCGCCGTCATGGCGGCAGCATTGGTCCTGATGCTAGACATGTTTCTAGCCCCTTTCTTTTACGGTACTGGTACTTCGGGAAACATGTCGGACTCGCACCGACATGACGATAGCGGCCTCATGCCTTCGAGCGAGCGGCGCTCAAGCTCGTGTCGTCATGTAGGCACAAGGTAGGGGCAAACTGATAACAAAAGGTTAACAGCGCCGCCTTGCCGCCAGCGGTGCCAAACATGGCAAACGAAACCTTGCCCCTCCGGTCTTGTCCATATCAGTTGAAAGAGCGCACCAGGCCGCCCACAAGCAGGCTCCAGCCATCGACGAGAACGAAAAACAGGATCTTGAAGGGCAGCGAAATCACCGTCGGCGGCAGCATCATCATGCCCATGGACATGGTGATGGTGGCAACGATGAGGTCGATGACCAGAAAGGGAAGAGCAATGAGAAAGCCGATCTCGAAGCCGCGCCGCAGCTCGGAGATCATGAAGGCCGGGATGAGGATGCGCAAGGAGACCTCCTGCGGGCCCGCCGCCTTGCCATCTGGCGCCGGGGCGGCAGGC
>JALSNA010000447.1 GCA_026987255.1 Hyphomicrobiales bacterium
AAAACATTGCGCCCGATGCGCCCAAATCCGTTGATCGCCACTTTCAGCATGTATCTCGTTCCTTGTTCTTCGAATGGATGTGGTAAGGGAACACGCCCCGCGCCGCCTCGTCCGGCGCGGGGCGCTAATCTCGTTCACGATTTGGCGGTCAGCTCTTGCGCCGCCTCGGCCACCGCATCGGCGGTGATGCCGAACATCTCGTAAAGCTGCCCGGCCGGGGCCGAAGCGCCGAAGCCCTTCATGCCGATGAAGCGGCCGTTGTCGCCAATCCACTTGCTCCAGCCCATGTCCACCGCCGCTTCCACGGCCACCCGCGGGGCATCGCCCAGCACGGCGGCCCTGTAATCGTCATCCTGGGCCTCGAACAGCTCCCAGCAGGGCATGGAGACCACCGCCGCCGCGATGCCCTTGGCCGCCAGCTTCTCCGCCGCCTCCACGGCCATGGACACCTCCGAGCCGGTGGCCAGCAGGGTGACATCGCGCTTGCCCTTCGTCTCGCGCAGCACATAGGCCCCCCTGGCGGTGAGGTTTTGCGCCGAATACTCCGTGCGCAGAGCCGGCAGTCCCTGGCGCGACAGGCACAGGGCCGAGGGCGTGCCGGTGGACTGCACGGCGCATTCCCAGGCCTCGGCCGTCTCCATGGCGTCCGCCGGGCGGAAGACGTTGAGATTGGGCATGGCGCGCAAAGAGGGGATGACCTCCACCGGCTGATGGGTCGGGCCGTCCTCGCCAAGGCCGATGGAATCATGGGTGAAGACATAAGTCACCGGCAGCCCCATGAGGGCGGCCAGACGGATCGCCCCGCGCATGTAGTCGGAGAAGATCAGGAAGGTGCCGCCATAGTTCATGAAGCCGCCATGCAGGGCGATGCCGTTCATCGCCGCGCCCATGCCGAACTCGCGCACCCCGTAATGGATGTAGGAGCCGGAGAAATCCCCCGGCGCGATGGATTTTTGCCCTTCCACGAGGGTCAGGTTGGAGTGCGTCAGATCGGCCGAGCCGCCCACCAGGTTGGGCTGCGCCTTGGCCAGCACCTCGATGGTCTTCCTGGAGGATTGCCGGGTCGCCAGCTTGGGCTTTTCCTCCGCCAGCTGCTTCTTGAAGGCATCCAGCGCCTCCAGGGTGGCCGGCAGCACCGTGCCGGGCAGATCGCGCTCGAAGTCTTCCCTTTTCGGCGATGCCGCCAGCCGCGCCTCCCAGGCCTCGCGCGCCTCCTTGCCGCGTGCCCCATAGGCCCGCCAGGCGTCGAGAATGTCCTGCGGGATCTCGAAGGGCGCATGGGGCCAGCCGAGCTTTTCGCGCGTTGCGGCGATTTCCTCCTCGCCCAGCGGCGCCCCGTGGGTGGCCTCCGTGCCCTGCTTGTTGGGGGCGCCGAAACCGATCACCGTCTTGCAGGAGATGAAGGTGGGCCGGTCGCTCTCCTTGGCGGCGGCGATGGCCGCGTCGATCTGGTCGGCGTCATGGCCGTCCACCTCGATGGTGTTCCATCCGGCCGCGTCGAAACGCTCCATCTGGTCCATGGAGGTGGCCACCGAGGTCTTGCCGTCGATGGTGATCTCGTTGTTGTCCCACAGCACGATGAGCTTGTTCAGCCCCAGATGCCCGGCCATGTCGATGGCCTCGTGGGAAACCCCCTCCATCAGGCAGCCGTCACCGGCGATCACGTAGGTGTAATGATCCACCAGTTCGTCGCCATAGCGGGCGTTGGACATGCGCTCGGCCAGCGCCAGGCCCACCGCCGTTGCCAGACCGGAGCCCAGCGGCCCGGTGGTCAGCTCGACACCGGCCAGATGGCCATATTCGGGATGCCCGGCCATCTTCGAGTTCAGCTGGCGGAAGTTCTTTATCTCCTCGATGGTGGCCTCCTCGAAACCGGTCAGGTAGAGCAGCGAATAGAGCAGCATGGAGCCATGTCCGGCCGACAGCACGAAGCGGTCGCGATCGGCCCAGTCGGGCCTGGAAGCATCGAACTTCAGATGCTGCGTCCATAGCACGGCGGCCACGTCGGCCATGCCCATGGGCATGCCGGGATGGCCGGAATTGGCCTTCTGGATGGCGTCCATGGACAAAAAGCGGATGGCGTTGGCCATGTCCACGCAGGAAATGTCTTTGCTCATTGTCGGGCTCCTTGCAGGGGATGTGGGAAAAAACTCTTCATGGTGCGCATGCGCTTTCAGGCGGCGCGGTTCTTCATTTCGATCAGCCGGTGGATCATCGGCGTGAGAATGAGCTGCATGGCCAGATCCATCATGTCGCCGGGCACCACGATGGTGTTGGCGCGGGTCATGAAACTGTCGTGGATCATGGACAGCAGATAGGAAAAGTCAATGCCGTGCGGATCCTTGAAGCGGATGACCACCATGGATTCCCCGGCGGTGGGGATCCACCGCGCGATGAAGGGATTGGAGGTGTCCACCGTCGGCACGCGCTGGAAGTTGATGTCGGTTTCGGAGAACTGCGGGCAGATGTAGTGCACATAGTCATGCATGCGCCGCAAGATGGTGTCGGTCACCGCCTCGGTGGTGTAGCCGCGCGCCGAGCGGTCGCGGTGGATCTTCTGGATCCATTCCAGGTTGATCACCGGCACCACCCCGACCTTGAGATCGGCATACTGGGCGACGTTGGCCTCGTCGGTCACCACCGCCCCGTGCAGCCCCTCGTAGAGCAGCACCTCGGAGGCCTCCGGGCCATATTCCTCCCAGTCGGTGAACTTGCCCGGCTCGACGCCATATTTTGCCGCTTCCTCCTCGTCATGGACATAATGGCGGGTGCGCAGCCTGCCCGTCTCGCCATAGAGCTTGAAGGTGTTCTCCAGCTCCTTGAGCAGGTTGGCCTCCGGGCCGAAGTGGGAAAAATGCGGATTGCCCTCTTCCTCGGCCTTTTTCATGACCTCCTTCATCGCCTGGCGGTCATAGCGGTGAAAGGCATCGCCCTCGATCATCACCGAGCGGATGTTCTCGCGCCGGAAGATCTGCTCGAAGGTGTGCTTGATGGTGGAGGTGCCCGCCCCCGAAGAGCCGGTGACGGAAATGATGGGATGCTTGACCGACATGGAATGAACTCCTCGAAAATGTCCGTATGAATGCTGCGCCCTTGCGCCTCCTAGCGGAACAGCCCGCGCTTGGAGAACAGCGGCGAGCGCAGGCCGCCCATGGGCAGATCGTAATAGCGCGCCACCCGCTCCACCTCCGGCCTGGAGCCGAAGATCACCGGCGCGCGCTGATCCATGCGGCTGGCCGCCTGCTCCAGCAGCCGGATGCGGCCATCGGTGGCCATGCCGCCGGCCTGCTCGATGACGAAGGCGATGGGATTGGCGTGAAAGATGCGTTTCAGGCGCCCCTCCATGTAGCCCTTGCGCGCATCATTGGGATAGAGGAAGATGCCGCCGCGGTTGAGGATGCGCACCGTCTCGGCGACCATGGAAGCGGCCCAGCGCATGGAATAATCCTGCTCGCGCGGCCCGTCGGCGCCGTCGATCATGTCATCTATGAAGGTGCGGATGGCCGGATCCCAGTAGCGGTAATTGGAGGCATTGACGGCATATTCGCGCGCATAATCTTCCGGCAGGCGCTTGTTTTGCGCCGTGACGTAGAAGGTTCCCGTCTCCGGATCCATGGTGGCGATCTGGGTGCCCTGGCCGAGGGTGAAGGCCAGCGCGGTGCGCGGCCCGTAGCTGAAGAACCCGCCCGCCACCTGCGCCGAACCGGGCTGGAAGAAACTCTCCTCCCCCGCATCGGGCATGAAGGAAAACAGGGTGCCGGTGGTGGTGTTGGCGTCGATGTTGGACGAGCCGTTGAAGGCATCCAGCGCCAAGGCCACAGGGCCGCCGCCTGCGCCTTCCATCGCGCCGCCCTTTTCGCGCGCGATGCGGGCCACCGGCGCGCCCTTCAGGGCATCGCGGAACATGTCACAGGCGCGGGTGTCGAAATAGTCGAAGACCTGGCGGATTTCCATCTCCTCCAGCCCCGGATTGAGCGGGCCGCGCGCCACCATGCGCGACACCTCCCGCGCCGCTTTCGTCATGCGCATGATGGTTCGCGCCGCAGCCGCACGGGCCTCATCCGCGCCCGCGGCCTTGTCCAGCCAGGCGCCCAGCTCTGCATAAGAAGCCATGCTTGATTTCACTCCTGCCTACGCCATCCCCTGCGGCCCGGGCGCCTGGTGTTTTCCTTGTGAAGGCGCGCTCCTGGGCCAGAATTGGCGCAGGGCCCATTGCAGGCCCCGCGCCGCTGGTTTCCCTCCACTCCGCGTTCCTCCGGAGCTTCTCACGGGGGAAACATGACGGCAATTGAATAGAAAGTAAATTTGAATTATCTTAGCCATACCGAAAGAAAAACTGACTGCGGCACATCGGAGCAGCCAGCATCGACGAAAGAAACGCCATGCGCAATGTCACCCTCAAGCAGATGCGTGCCCTGAAGGCCGCCGTGGAGGCCGGTTCCATCGCCGGGGCGGCCAAGGCCATGCATGTCACGCCACCGGCCATCTCCCTGCAACTGAAGATTCTCGAAGAGAACGCCGGCATCCCCCTGCTGGAGCGCACCGGCAAGGGCCTGCGCCCGACCACCGCCGGGCATGTGCTGCTCGACGCCACCAACCAGATCGAGGGCGTGCTCAAGGCCTGTTCGGTCTCCCTGCAGGAGATCAAGGGCGCAGGCGCAGGCGCGGCGCGCGTCGGCGTGGTCTCCACCGCCAAGTATTTCGCCCCGCGCGCCCTTGCGGCCTTCATCAAAACCCACCCGGACATCGACCTGCGCCTGCAGGTGGGCAACCGCCACGACACCATCGCCGCCCTGGAGAATTACGATCTGGATTTCGCCATCATGGGCCGCCCGCCGGTCAATTTCGAGGTCGAGCGCTCCATCATCGGCCCCCATCCGCACATTCTCATCTGCCCGCCCGATCACCCCCTGGCCGGGCGCAAGGACCTGCGTCCGGCCGATCTGGCCCATGCCACCTTCCTGATGCGCGAGAAGGGATCGGGCACCCGCGCCCTGACCGAAAAGCTCATAGCCAAACTGGACATCGAGCCGCGCATCGGCATGGAGATCGGCTCCAACGAGACCATCAAGCAGGCCGTCATGGCCGGGCTGGGCATTGCCCTGATCTCGGCCCACACGGCGGCCGTGGAGCTGCGCGACGGACGGCTGGGCGCCCTGCCCCTGCCCGATCTGCCCATCATGCGCCAATGGTATGTGGTGCGCCGCAAGGAAAAGCGCCTCATGCCCGCCGCCCGCGCCCTGTGGGACTTCATGGCCGCCCAGGGCGCGGCCTTCCTGCCGCGCATGGACGGCCTGCTCGGCTGACCCGTCCACTCTCCCCTGCGCCAGCCTGCCCACTTCACATTCATCTTTTCCTAAGTTATGACCTTTTCCCGAGACTTTCGTTGCATGCCTTGCGGCAGCGCGAGCAGACCACATGCGTCAGCACAGACCAGAAAAAACCGGCCAAAAAGGAAGAGGGAAACCCGCACATGCCCCAGAACGCATTCTATGCCCAGTCCGGCGGCGTCACCGCCGTCATCAACGCCTCCGCCTGCGGCGTCATCGAGGCCGCCCGCGCCCATCCGGACAGGATCGGCAAGGTCTATGCCGGCAAGAACGGCATCATCGGCGCGCTCACCGAGGAGCTCATCGACACCAGCAAGGAGTCGGATGAGGCCATCGCCGCCCTGCGTTACACGCCATCGGGGGCCTTCGGCTCCTGCCGCTACAAGCTGAAGAGCCTGGAGGAAAACCAGGCCCAGTACGAGCGCCTGATCGAGGTCTTCAAGGCCCATGACATCGGCTATTTCTTCTACAATGGCGGCGGCGACTCGGCGGATACCTGCTACAAGGTCAGCCAGCTGTCGGAGAAGATGGGCTTTCCGGTCAAGGCCATTCATGTGCCCAAGACCGTGGACAACGACCTGCCGATCACCGACAACTGCCCCGGCTTCGGCTCGGTGGCCAAGTATATCGCCGTGAGCACCCGCGAGGCCAGCTTCGACGTGCGCTCCATGGCCAAGACCTCGACCAAGCTCTTCGTCATCGAGGTCATGGGCCGCCATGCCGGCTGGATCGCCGCCGCCGGTGGCCTGGCCTCGGACGAGACCACGGACATTCCCATCGTCATCCTCTTCCCGGAGATCGAATTCGACCAGGAGGCCTTCTTCGCGCGGGTGAAGGAGAACGTGGAAAGGTATGACTACTGCACCGTGGTGGTCTCCGAGGGCGCCAAGTGGCCCGATGGCCGCTTCCTGGCCGAACAGGGCACCCGCGATGCCTTCGGCCACGCCCAGCTCGGCGGCGCCGCCCCGGTGGTCGCCAACATGGTCAAGGACGCGCTGGGCTACAAGTATCACTGGGCGGTGGCCGACTATCTGCAACGCGCCGCCCGCCATCTGGCCTCCAAGACGGACGTGGAGCAGGCCTATGCCGTCGGCCAGGCGGCCGTTGAGAAGGCATTGGAAGGCAAGAACTCCATCATGCCCACCATCGTGCGCACCTCCAACGATCCCTACAGGTGGGAGATCGGCGAAGCCCCGCTCTCGGAGGTGGCCAACGTGGAAAAGATGATGCCGCGCGACTTCATCACCGAAGACGGCTTCGGCATCACCGCCGCCTGCCGCCAATACCTGAACCCGCTCATCCAGGGCGAGGACTACCCGCCGTATGACGACAACGGCATGCCCAAATACGTCACGCTGAAGAACGAGCTGGTGGAAAAGAAGCTGCCGGCTTTTGAGGTGTGATCACCAAGTGCAGGAATGCGGCGGGAAGGGGTTTTCAACCCCTTCCCGAACGTTGGCTGCTTGGCAAGCTACGCTGATACATGCGGCAACCGCTCAAAACGTTTCGGAAGGGGATACAATCCCCTTCCGGCGGGGCCGGTGGCAGCAACAGAATCTTTGAGCGTTACAACATTGCATGAAAGGATGAAAGCATAATGATCCTACAGTTCATCGCAGGCGCTCCACTTTGGGTATGGCCGCTCCTTGTGCTTCTGATCGTGATTGGACTCAGGGCTACGCGGCGGCGCACTACTCCCGCCTTGTTA
>JALSNA010000448.1 GCA_026987255.1 Hyphomicrobiales bacterium
AAGGCGGGCGGCAGGCACCTGCGCGGACTGGAGCGCCGCCGCCGCGCCGAAGGGCGGCTGTTCACGGCCCCGCCCGAACAAGCCGCCGCACCGCCTGTTTCATCCCCCCGCCCGGTTGTCCCGGCCGCCGCCGCGCGGGCGGTTTTCTTGTTCATCACCGCCTTGGTGGCGGCCTTTGCATGGAGGAATCCGATGAAAACGCTTCGCAATGTCCTGCGCCATCTCAAGGGCTGGCGCACCCTGGCCTTCGCCCTGCTCGTGGCTGCCCTGGGCGTGGCCGAGGCCACCGACTGGACGCAGATCGTTCCCGCCGGTCCGGCGCGCGGCTGGTATCTGTTCCTCATCGCCCTGGGCATCGCCTGGCTGCGCGTCATCACCGATACGCCGGTGGGCACGGCAGGGCAGGGGGAGGCGGCCCATGACCATTGACTTTGCCGCCCTGTGGCCCGCCGCCTCCCTGCTTGCCCTGCTGGCCGGCATCTGGTGGCGCCTGCAACAGCAGATCACCGCCAATGCCCGCGCCCTGGATGCCTACCGTTTGGAGGCGGCGGAAAAATACGCCTCCGTCGCCCACCTGAAGGAGGTGGAGGCCCGCCTGGTGTCCTCCATGGACCGCCTGACCAGCCGCATCGACCGTCTGCTGGGCCGTTTCGATGAAATGCGCAAGGGATCCCGCCCATGATGGCCCTCCTTGCCCGCCTGCTCACCGCGCCCTTGAGCCGCGCCATCCTCTCCGTTCTCAAGTCCATGCAGACCCGCAAGCTGAGCGAGGCCGCCCTGCGCGCCGAGGCCGAAAAGGCCGCCGCCCAGGCCATCGCCAGCCTTTCCGGAAAACGCCTCTCGGCGGCTCGTGACATCATTTTGGCCGAACTGCATGGCTCTTCCGCCCTGCAAAGGGACTGGCGCGCCCTCGTTGCGCTTACCTCCTATGCCTCCTATTGGTATGTGGTGGTGGCCATTCCCCATCTGGTTTCCTGGGGGCTCATGTCTCCACCGCATTTTGGCGAAAAGGGGCTTGAAAACCTCTTCTGGCTCACCATTCTCGGCATCGGTGGCTACATGGGTGGCCAGGCCCTGGAAAAGGCCGCCATCGTGCGCCGTGCCGGGCGGATTTGACACTTGGCGCTTTTTGGTTTTCAAGGACAACCGGCAAGGGCTGAAGTGATTGAACACTCCCCATCGTGGGGCCGTTCATGTCCGGTTCAGGCATCAGAACCTAGAATGGCCGGGCTTGGAAAGAACATGATCAGACATGCGCACATATTCATGGCGGCGCTGCTCGCCTGGCTTCTTGCCGCCCCCGTGCCGGGGCAGGCGGGATACCGCCAGATATGGGCAACCGATGTCCTGCGCCAGCGTGCCCCGCTGGCGTATCTGCATGATGCCCCCATCCGGCAGGCGCTCTACAAACCAGCTCCCCTGCCTTTGCGCGCTGCGGGCGGTCTTGAGCGCCTGCCCCGCCGCCTGCGTCCCGCCCGCCTGCGTCCCCGCCCGCCCATCCCGCGCCTCCGCCA
>JALSNA010000449.1 GCA_026987255.1 Hyphomicrobiales bacterium
GCAAATGACTCACGGGCCACGGACAAGCCCCACAGGAAGCCGCCAGCGAAAGAGCCTTGCCGTATCTGGTAAAGGTTCGCAGGCAAGGCCGCAAGCGCGGCCCGGCGCTCCTGCGCCGCCCCGCCGGAGGCGCGTGCCCCTGGCACGCTTGCCGTGAGGCAAATGACTCACGGGCCACGGACAGCCACCGCAGGCAGCCGCCAGCGAAAGGGCCTTGCCGTATCTGGCAAAGGTTCGCGGGCAAGGCCGCGACTGCGGCCCGGCGCCCCTGCGCCGCCCCGCCGGAGGCGCGTGCCTCCGGCACGCTTGCCGTGAGGCAAATGACTCACGGGCCACGGACAGCCACCGCAGGCAGCCGCCAGCGAAAGGGCCTTGCCGTATCTGGCAAAGGTTCGCGGGCAAGGCCGCGACTGCGGCCCGGCGCCCCTGCGCCGCCCCGCCGGAGGCGCGTGCCCCTGGCACGCTTGCCGTGAGGCATAAAAAATGGTGCCCAGGAGAAGACTCGAACTTCCACGGCCTAATGGCCACTGGCACCTGAAGCCAGCGCGTCTACCAATTCCGCCACCTGGGCACTTGCGAGGCCGTGTTATAGCCGCTGCGATTTTTTTGTCAACGGCAAAACGGCTTTGCCAAGCGGCTTTTGGCGGAGTATCAAGGGGTATCCGGTATTCGGGGCGCTTCCGGCGGGGCCGGGGCGGGCTCATGTTCAAGGATCAGGCTCATGTCTCATTCACAGGCGCCACAGGGCATCATCAGCATCATCGGCGGATCGGGGTTCATCGGGCGGCACGTCACGGCGGCGCTGGCGGCGCGCGGCTGGCGCATCCGCATCGTCTGCCGCCGCCCGGATCTGGCCGGGTTCCTGCAGCCGCTCGGCGATGCCGGGCAGATCGCCTTCGTGCAGGCCAATGTGCGCAATCCGCAATCGCTGCGCCCGGCTCTGGCCGGATCGCACGCGGTGCTCAACCTGGCCGGCATCCTGCGCGAACAGGGCAGGCAGACCTTCGAGGCGGTGCATGTGGAGGGCGCCCAGGCGGTGGCCCGCGCGGCGCGCGATGCGGGGGCCGAAAGGCTCATCCATGTCTCCGCCATCGGCGCGGACGCCGGCTCGCCGTCGCGCTATGGCCGCTCCAAGGCGGAAGGCGAAAGGCGCGTGAAACAGGCCTTTGCCGGAGCCATCATCGTGCGCCCCTCCCTGGTCATCGGGCCGGAGGATGAATTCTTCAATCTCTTCGCGGACATGGCCCGCTTCAGCTGGGTTCTGCCGCTGATCGGCGGCGGCAAGACCCGCTTTCAGCCGGTCTATGTGGGCGATGTGGCCAAGGCCATCTCGACGCTGCTGGACGCGCAGGGGCAGCAGGGCAAGATTTTCGAACTCGGCGGCCCGGAGGTGCTGACCATGCGCGAGCTTTTAGAGTTCATGCTCATGGTCATCCGCCGCAAGCGCCTGCTGCTCCCCGTCCCCTTCTTTGCCGCCCGCATCATGGCCTGGCCCATGCAGGTCATCCCC
>JALSNA010000450.1 GCA_026987255.1 Hyphomicrobiales bacterium
GACATGCCGCTCATGCCCTTCATGCCAGACATGCCGCTCATGCCCTTCATGCCGGACATACCGCTCATGCCCTTCATGCCAGACATGCCGCTCATGCCACCCATGCCAGACATGCCGCTCATGCCCTTCATGCCGGACATGCCGCTCATGCCACCCATGCCAGACATGCCGCTCATGCCGGACATGCCACGCATACCGGCGAAGCTCCACTGGGTGCAGACCCAGCCACCGCGGCTACCGGCCATGCCAGCCATGCCAGACATCCCGGACATGCCACCCATGCCAGACATGCCGCTCATGCCTTTCATGCCGGACATGCCGCTCATGCCTTTCATGCCAGCCATGCCGCTCATGCCGGACATGCCCTTCATGCCAGCCATGCCGCTCATGCCGGACATACCCTTCATGCCAGCCATGCCGCTCATGCCGGACATGCCCTTCATGCCAGCCATGCCGGACATTCCGGACATGCCTTTCATGCCGGACATGCCAGACATGCCGGTCATGCTGCCGGCGTCAGCGCCCGCCGCCGCAATCATGACGATCGCGGTGGACATGAGCGCCAGCCTGGTCATTTTCTTCATCATTTCGATTTCTCCCTTGGTTTGGAACGTGGTTGGTGTGTTTTTTGCGTTTTCCTGATCTCCTCCGGGCTGGCCGGAAAACGCAAAGCCTCCTGACTGCAACCCGTCAGTCCCCCCGCGCTGCTGCAGACCGTCTGGCCCCGAAGGGCCGCGATCCATGCATCGCGTGATTGCGGTTATTTCTTCTTGTGCCAGCCGCGTATGTCGTAGGGCGGCAGCATCCCCGGATGGATGAAGGGGTTGAACCACGCGCCCTGATCCTCCAGAAACTTCAGGCTGTAGGGATATGGCGGCACGATGCCGGTCAGCGCGCGGGCATACCATGCGGCATCCTTTTTGTATGTCTTGATGACCGGCGCGCCCTCGGGCCGCTGGTTGGGCTTGACCCCGGCAATGAAAGGATGATCCGGCGAATAGGTTGCGGCCTGGGCCGCGCCCGCGCCTAGAAGGACAAGACACGCGCCCGCCAGGGACGCACATTTCATTTTCCGGGTGATCTTCATGGCGTTTTGCGCCTCCCTCTCTTGTCAAAGCCATTTTGGCGGCCATAAAGCACCGGCAAGAGCCCAAAGGGCGTGATGCGCGATGGTTAACGATTGTTAAGCAATTGCCATGCCAGCCCACCCATGACTGGTCAATGCATTGATTTCATTGATGTTTCATAAAATCCGCCCGGCGCCAGAGGGGCATTTGAAAGCGCCGAATCATGCCACAATGTCATGCGGACGCGCCGAATTTTGGCCAAGAGCATGGAATTGTTCATCTTTTTGCCTTTCTGACAGTTTGTCATGGCCGGACAGGCTGACAAAAAGCGCTTTTCCGCCCTTCCCTGAACGGTGGGAAATGACCTATTCTGGCGGGAGCAAGAGTGGTTTTCGGCATTGCGCAAAAAGGAGATCGCGGCATGGCATTCGTGCAAATCGGCGGCCTGAGCCTGCATGCGCGGCGCGGGGCCGTGCAGGGCCGGCGCGCCCTGGTGTTCATCAATTCGCTGGGCACGGATTACCGCATCTGGCATCAGGTGGCGCATGGTCTGCGCGGGCGCTTCAGCACGCTTTATTACGACAAGCGCGGACATGGCCTCTCGGAGCGCGGCGCGCTGCCTTATGAAATGGCCGATCATGTTGCGGACCTGGCCGGGCTGATGGATCATTACGGGCTGAAGGAGGCCATCATCTGCGGCATTTCGGTGGGCGGACAGGTGGCCCTGGGGCTGGCCGGGGCGCGGCCCGATCTGGTGGCCGGGCTCATCCTGTGCGACACGGCCCACAAGATCGGCACGCGCAAGGCATGGGACGCGCGCATCGCGCAGGTGGCGGCGGAGGGCATCGCGAGCGTGTGGCCGATGACCGAAAAGGCCTGGTTCACGCAGGATTTCCGCACCCGGCGCGCCGCCGACGTGGCCGGATACCGCACCATGGTCACCCATTGCGACACAGGCGGATACATCGGCACCTGCATGGCCATTCGCGACGCCGATTACACGGATGTGGCCAGGGCGCTTTCGGTGCCCGCGATGGCGCTGTGCGGGGCGCAGGATGGCTCCACGCCGCCGGCGCTGGTGAAGGACATGGCAGATATCATTCCCAGGTGCCGTTATGTGGAGATCGCCAATGCGGCGCACATGATCTGCATCGAGCAGCCCGAAGAAACGGCGCGGCTGATCGGCGAATTTGCCAAAGAGAACGGACTGGACTGATGGGCAAAGTGCTGAAACCCGCCCTGGCCCTGGGGCTTTCCCTGCTGGCGGCAGGCCCCGCCATGGCCGGCAAGGTGACCCACCTGGCGGCGCAATTGCGCTGCATCAACACGCTGCGGGCCGGCGATGCCCTGCTGGGGGGCATCCACGCGGGATCCTTGCCGCGGCATGTTTTCATCGAGCGGTGCGACACCCTGTGGATGAGCCTGCAAGTGCGCAAGGAGGGGCTGTCCATGCAGCCCGTCGGAGGGCGCTACATTCCGAAGTTCCTGGCGCGCAACAAGCCCTTCGCCATTCCCGACGCGCGGGTGACGGTGGCGCGGCGCAATATCCAGGAGGCCTGGCTGACGCGGCCCACGCGGCGCTATGACCACGCCATCTTAGGCGATGACATCGAGGCCGGGGGGCTGGCGGTGAGCAACCGGCGCGGGCGCAGGGTGGAGCTGATCCTGCCCGCGGAGGAGGTTTTCGAGGACCGCATGGCGCGCATCGCCGATGTGGATGGCGACGGGGCAGACGAAATCATCGTGGTGCATAGCTACCGTGACAAGGGCGCGGCCCTGGCCATATATGCCCTGCGCGGAACGGGCGAGAGCGAGCGAATCGCACGGCTGGCGGAAAGCGCGCCCATCGGCAGGCCGCACCGGTGGCTGAACCCGGCCGTCATCGGCGATTTCGACGGCGATGGCAAGGTGGAGATCGCCTGGGTGGAGACGCCGCACATCGGCGGCACCCTGAAGGTGGCGCGGCTGGAAGGCTCCGGGAAAAACCGCCGCCTGCGCCTTCTTGCCTCCCTGGGCGGTTTTTCCAATCACCAGATGGGCTCGCGCGAATTGCAGCAGGCGGTGAGTTTCGACTGGGATGGCGATGGCCATGCCGACATCATCCTGCCCGATGCAGAGCGCAAGAGGATGCAGGTGGTGGCGATGAAGGATGGCGCCTTGCGGCTCATCGATTCGATGGACATAGGCGGCATGATCGATTCGCCCATCGTGGCCGCCGATCTGGACAACGACGGCAAGGGCGAGGCCCTGCTGGTCACCAAGGATGCGCGCCTGCTGTCCTTTTCGCCCTGAGGATAGGCGCGCGCTCACATGAAGAGGCGGAAGATGGCCAGGGATATGACCATGTCCAGCAGCACCAGGGCGGCGGCGATGAGCGCCGGAGCCCGCAGGGCCAGGCGGGCGATGCGCCAGCGGTAGATCATGATGAGCACGAGCAGAACCAGCGAAAAGAAGCCGGCGGCCTCCTTGCCGATCAGACCGGCGTAATAGAGGGCCTGGGGCGGCACCTGGATGAGCAAGACCAGCACCGAGGCCCAGTTATAGACGATGATATAGGCGCCGTAATGGCGCGCCAGCCTGAGCATGCGGGCGATGGGCACCATGACCAGCGGCCAGGCGATCCATTGCAGGGCAAGGTTGAGCACCCCGGCGATGAGCGCGCCCAGGATGGCGGCCTGCTGGCTTTCCGTCTGGGCCTGGGCGGGAATGCCCAGCCTGGCGGCCAGCAGGTAGATGAGGGCGGCCGGGATGAAGGCGGAAAAGGAGCGCCAGAAGCCGCTTTCGCTGAAATTGAAATGCGCCAGGGCCTCGTCATCCTTCAAGCGCAGGAGCAGCCAGCTTCCCTTCAGCGCCGAGAGAGCCTCCGCATGCCAGCTCATGCGGCGGCTCCCTGACGGGCGAAGAAGGCATCGATCATGCGCCGGTAGATGCGCGCGATCCTTTCGATGTCATCCACCAGCACGCGCTCGTTGACCTGGTGGATGGTCTCGTTGACCAGGCCGAACTCGGCCACCGGGCAATAATCCTTGATGAAGCGGGCATCGGAGGTGCCCCCGCCGGTGGAAAGCTCGGGGGTGATGCCGGTTTCGCGCACAATGGCCTCGATCATGGTTTCCACCAGCGGGCCGCTGGTGGTCAGGAAGCTCTCGCCGGAGACCTGCTTGACGATGTCGAAATGCGCCCCGGTCTCGTCCGCCACCTGGGCGGCCAGATCCGAAATCCAGCGCTCCAGGGAGGCCGATGTGTGTTCGTTGTTGAAGCGGATGTTGCAGGTGGCGCGCGCCTCGCGGGGGATGACATTGGGGGCGGGATTGCCCACGTCGAAGGTGGAGAAGGCCACCGTCGTGGGCTGGAAGTCCGCATTGCCCTCATCCAGCCGGGCGCTGGCGGCGCGGTCCACCAGGCGGGCCAGGGCGTGGACGGGATTGAGGGCCTTTTCCGGATAGGCGGTATGGCCCTGCACGCCGCTGGCGGTGATGAAGAAGTTCACCGAGCCGCGGCGGCCATTCTTGATGGTGTCGCCCAGCTCACCGGAGCAGCTCGGCTCACCGACGATGCAGGCATCGGGGATTTGCCCTTCCTCATCCATCCAGCCCAGCACCTTGCGGGTGCCGTTGATGGAGACCCCCTCCTCGTCGCCGGTGATGAGCAGGGAAACGGAGCCGGGCAGATGGCCCGCGTTGTCCCGCGCCCAATGCAGGGCGGCGACGGCGAAGGCGGCCACCTCGCCCTTCATGTCGCAGGCGCCGCGGCCATAGAGCACGCCATCCTCGATCACCGCCTCGAAGGGCGGATGCAGCCAGGCGTCCTCATCGCCGGGGGGCACCACGTCGGTATGGCCGGCAAAGCACAGGTGCGGGCCGCTCTCGCCGATGCGGGCAAAGAGGTTGTCCACGTCCGCCGTGCCCTCCTCGGAGAAGGTCAGGCGGTGACAGGCGAAGCCGGCCGGGGCCAGGGCGGTCTCCAGCACCTTGAGGGCGCCGGCGTCTTGCGGTGTCACCGAGGGGCAGCGGATGAGGGCGCGGGCCAGCTCCGTGGCGGATATGATGGACATGGCTATTTCTCCTCGCCGAATCTGTTTTCCACCAGCGCCTGCAGGGCATCGAGCGCCTCCCTGGCCTGTGCCCCCGATGCGCTGACGACGATTTCGCTGCCTGGTGCGGCGGCCAGCATCATCAGCCCCAGGATGGAGGTGGCCGGGACGGTCTCGCCATTGCGCGTCACCGTGATGTCCGCATCGAAACCCTCGGCGCACTTGACGAAACGGGCCGAGGCGCGCGCATGCAGGCCGCGGGCGTTGGCTATGGTCAGGGTGCGGGTGATCGGTGTCTCGCTCATGGGGGATCTTGCATGGGTGGTGGTCCGGCGCGCACCATGCCATGGCGCGGCGGGGAAGGAAAGGGGCGGCTTTCGCCGCAAGGGCGCATCAGGGCTTCATGGTCAAGGAGGCGGCGCGAATATAGCGGCGGGCGGCGCCGGTGGCGGCGGCGGCGGCCTCGGGCAGGCTCATGTGGGCGCGCACCGAGGCCAGCTTGACCAGCATGGGCAGGTTCACCCCGGCAATGACATCCACCCTGTCCGGCTCGAAGGCGGAGACGGAGAGGTTGGACGGCGTGCCGCCGAACATGTCGGTGAGGACGATGACGCCACGGCCCGCGTCCACCCGCCCGATGGCGGCAAGAATGTCCTGGCGGCGGGCCTCCATGTCGTCATCGGGGCCGATGGAAATGGTCTCGAAGTTCTCCTGCGGGCCGACCACATGCTCCAGGGCGGCGCGAAACTCCGCCGCCAGACGGCCATGGGTGACCAGCACCAGCCCGATCGGGCCTGTGTCCGTATCCTCTCGCATGGCGGCGATTTTGCACGCATGGGGGGCGCCGTGTCCAATTGAAAATGCGTCATGATGCGTTTTTTGCCCGCCGCGGGCTTGCCTGAGGCGGGCCGGAAGGGCAGATTGCCGGGCATGATTTGCCGATGACGAGGGAGCGGGCCATGGCCAAGGGCGCCAGCAAACGCCAGACGAAAAGAAAAACGCTGCTGAGCCGGGCGGAAATCGCCGAAATGATGCGGCGGTTTCAAAAGGCCAATCCGAACCCGAAATCGGAGCTGCAGTGGAGCAACCCCTATACCCTGCTGGTGGCGGTGGTGCTCTCGGCGCAGGCGACGGACAAGGGCGTCAACAAGGCGACGGAGAAGCTCTTCAAGGTGGCCGATACGCCGCAAAAGATGCTCAAGCTGGGCGAAGAGGGCCTGCGCCAATACATCAAGACCATAGGACTATACCGCACCAAGGCCAGGCACATCATCGCCCTGTCGCGCATTCTGGTGGAAAAATACGATGGCCGGGTGCCGCGTGACCGCAAGGCCCTGGAGGCGCTGCCGGGGGTGGGGCGCAAGACGGCCAATGTGGTGCTCAACGTGGCTTTCGGCGAGCCCACCATCGCGGTGGATACCCACATCTTCCGGGTGGCCAACCGCACCGGCCTGGCCATCGGCAAGACACCGCTGGCGGTGGAGAAAATCCTCAACGAGGTGATCCCGGACGAATACAAGCTGCATGCCCATCACTGGCTGATCCTGCATGGGCGCTACGTTTGCAAGGCGCGCAAGCCCGACTGCGAGGCCTGCATCATCTGCGATCTGTGCAAATGGCCGGACAAGCACTGCGCCGGGGAGGAGCTGGCGAAAGACTGAAGTGGGCATCCCCGCCGCGGCCCGCAGCAGGATTGCGGGGAGAGCATCTCCGTTAACAGACTGAAGACCATCCTCACCCCATGCCAGCCACCCGTAGTGTCTCATGATCGGGGTGGTTGGCAGTCGGACGTGAAGAAAAGTTTTCCAGCCTGCCTGGCAGGCTGGAAATACTTTTCTTCAGGAAAAACAAGGCGTCCTGCTGACTTGGGGCGGCCCGGCGTCAGCAGGACATCATT
>JALSNA010000451.1 GCA_026987255.1 Hyphomicrobiales bacterium
GCACAGCACATGACCACGCACCCCAAACCCGAGGTGGCGCTTTTCGTCACCTGCCTGGTGGATTCCATGCGCCCCTCCATCGGCTTTGCCGCCACGGCGCTGCTGGAAGCGGCGGGGTTTGCCGTCGAGGTGCCCACCGCCCAGACCTGCTGCGGCCAGCCGGCCTGGAATGCCGGGGACGAGCAGGACGCGCGCGCCCTGGGGCGGCGGATGCTGGAGATTTTCGCCCCCTTTGAGGCGGTGGTGGCGCCTTCCGGATCCTGTGCGGGCATGGTGCGCAAGCATTATCCGGAGCTCTTCGCCGGCCAGCCGGAGGAGGAGGCGGCCATCGCCCTGGCAGGCAAGACCTTCGAGCTGTGCGAGTTTCTCCATGCCAGGGGCGGCAGGCCGCTGTTGAAGTCCTGGGATCGGGGCGTGCTCGTCTATCACGATTCGTGCGCCTCGCTGCGCGAGATCGCCGCTCCCGAGGCCCCGCGCGCCCTGCTTGGCCAGATTCCGGGCATGGAGCTGGCCGAAATGGCCGACCCGCAGGCCTGCTGCGGTTTTGGCGGCCTGTTCTCCATCAAGCTGCCGGAGGTTTCCGGCCACATGGTGGCGGCCAGGACGGCGGACATCGCCGCGACGGGCGCCCAGGTTCTGGCCGGGCCGGACATGGGCTGCCTGCTCAACATCGCCGGGCGCCTGCGCCGCGAGGGGCGCAAGGTCAGGGTCTATCACATCGCCGAGGTTCTGGCCGGGATGATGGGCGATGGCTTGGGGGAGGCCGGATCATGACCGCCACGTTCCGCCAAAGGGCCACCGCCGCCTTGCGCGATGCGCGCCTGCAAAAGGCCCTGGCCAATGTGCCGGGCGGCTTCATCGTCAAGCGGGCCAGGGCGCGCGAAAAGCTGCCCGAATTCGACGCCCTGCGCGATCAGGCCGCGGCCATGAAGCGCCACGTTCTGGACAATCTGGCAGGCTACCTGGAAGCCTTCATCACCAATGCCGAAAGGGCCGGTGCAAAGGTGCACCTGGCGGCCAATGCCGCACAGGCCAACGCCATCATCACGGAAATCCTCACCGCCCGCGGCGCCCATCTCGTCACCAAGGGCAAGTCGATGATCTCCGAGGAGACGGAGCTCAATGCCGCCCTGGAGCGCGCCGGCTTCGAGGTGGTGGAAACCGATCTGGGCGAATACATCATCCAGTTGCGCGGCGAAAGGCCCAGCCACATCGTCGCCCCGGCCATCCATCTGTCGCGCAAGGAAATCGCCCCGGATTTCCGCCGCGCCCACAAGCAGTTGCCAAAGGACAGGCCGCTGGTGGAAAAGGTGGATTTCGTCAACGAGGCGCGCGCCATCCTGCGCGAGAAGTTCTGCAATGCCGATGCCGGGATCACCGGGGCCAACCTGCTGGTGGCCGAGACCGGCTCCACCGTGCTGGTGACCAACGAGGGCAATGGCGATCTGACCGCCTCATTGCCGCGCACCCATATCGTCATCTCCAGCATCGACAAGGTGG
>JALSNA010000452.1 GCA_026987255.1 Hyphomicrobiales bacterium
TGCTGGTGCCGGTGCCGGGAAAGAGAGGCGCATATGTCATCGGGCGCTGGTTGCGCCATGATGGCGATGGCACGCCTCTTGACAGGGTACGCGCGCGCAAGGGCTGGAGGTGCAAGGCGCGCATCTGCCAGTTCGTCTCACCGGCGGGCAAGGTGGTGTGGATTGCCGCGCCGCCATGGCGGAAAGGGCAAAAGGGCAAGACGGGCAAGAGGGCCGCAGCGGAGCTGCAAGATGCCGCCGCCATGGATGCGGCCTGTTCGGGCGCAAGGGTGGTGGCCGCCGCCATCCCCTTGCGCCGCAGGTGCGCCAGGGTTGCCGTGCGCATCGATCGCTTCGACGTTTGGAAATGGGGCGCCCATGCGGTCTTTCTGCATGGGGCGCGGGGCCGTCCCGTCATCGCCACGGCGCGCAGTGCTGCCCGCCCGCGTCCGTGGTCGCCTCCGCCCCTGGCGCGGCGCAAGGTGCTTTTGCCGGTGGCGCGGAACAAGAACGCCGGCTCGGCCAAGCGGCGAACCGGCGTTTCAACTCTTCATCCCGCTGGCCCGAAGGCCCGGCAGGTACGCAACTCACAGTCACGAAAATAACGGCAGGCTGCTTAATGCATCCCTAACCGGGGCGCAAAAAAATCACTTCCGCGGAGAAAAAAATCCCGCCGCCTGCACCGCTTTTGGCCACTCAGTAAAGGAACTGTTCATTGATCACCCGCTCGGCCAGCGAATGGCCCGGATCGAACAGCAATTTGGCCGAAACCTGCTTGTCCTGCACCACTTCCACCGTTTGCACATCGCGGTATTCCTGGTTGTCGGCGGCCGCCGCCACCGGCCGCTTTTTCGCCTCCAGCACGCCGATGAGCACATGGGCGTCATCGGGCAGGATGGCTCCGTGCCAGCGTCTGGGGCGGAAGGGCGAAATGGGGGTAAGCGCCAAAAGCGGCGAATTGATCGGCAAAATGGGGCCCTGGGCGGAGAGGTTGTAGGCCGTGGAGCCCGCCGGGGTGGACAGGATCAGCCCGTCGCACACCAGCTCGGCCATGCGCACCCGCCCGTCGATGGCGATGCGCAGCTTGGCCGCCTGCTGGGTCTGACGGAACAGGGAAACCTCGTTGAAGGCCAAAGCCTCGTGCTCGTGGCCGTGAATGTCCTGGGCCACCATGCGCAGCGGATGGATTTCCGTCACCTCCGCCTCGGCCAGCCGCCCCAGCAGGTTTTCGGCCGAATAGTCGTTCATCAGAAAGCCCACCGAGCCGCGGTTCATCCCGAAGATGCGCTTGTCCGTGGACAGCACCCGGTGCATGGTGCGCAGCATCAGCCCGTCGCCGCCCAGGGCCACGATGATGTCCGCCTCCTCCGGCGAGGTGGAATCATAGCGCTGCTCGAGCTCCAGCTTGGCGGCCTGCGCTTCCGGCGCATCGGAAGCGATGAAGGCGATTTCCATGGCCTTGCCCACCTGTTCCCTGTTTGTCATTGGCACACCTTGAAAA
>JALSNA010000453.1 GCA_026987255.1 Hyphomicrobiales bacterium
TGCAGGCCGAGCGCCAAAAATCGCCCACTCGGGGACAGCTCCGGGCAGAATGTTGGAGAGGTGGCCGAGTGGTCGAAGGCGCACTGGTTTTTGCTGGCGAGCGCCAAAAATCGCCCACTCGGGGACAGCTCCGGGCAGAATATTGGAGAGGTGGCCGAGTGGTCGAAGGCGCACGCCTGGAACGCGTGTAGGCGGGCAACCGTCTCGTGGGTTCGAATCCCACCCTCTCCGCCACCGCCGCGAGGATCCTGTTGAAGCTCGCGTGCCCGTGAAAATTTCCCGCCGCTCAATCTTGTGCAACATCTTGCAATCTGCAAAAGTCCGGCCAGCTTTTGCACCTTTTCAGATTGCCGAGGACACAGATGAGCAAGCGCCAATCCAGTTATGATTATGAGGAGCTCCTGGCCTGCGGGCGGGGGGAGGTTTTCGGGCCGGGCAATGCCCAGTTGCCCCTGCCGCCCATGCTCATGTTCGACCGCATCACCAACATCACCGATGAGGGCGGCCCCGGCGGCAAGGGCGAGATCCGCGCCGAGCTGGACATCCATCCCGATCTGTGGTTCTTCGCCTGCCATTTCAACGAGGATCCGGTCATGCCCGGCTGCCTGGGGCTGGATGCCATGTGGCAGATGCTGGGGTTCTATCTCGGCTGGCTGGGCGCGCCGGGCCGCGGCCGCGCGCTGGGCGCGGGCGAGGTCAAGTTCACCGGCCAGGTTCTGCCCACCGCCAGGCTGGTGGAATATGCCGTTTATCCAAAACGTGTTATCCTGCGCAAGCTCAACATGGGCATCGCCGACGCGGAGCTCAAATGCGACGGCAAGCTGATCTACACCGCCAGGGATCTGCGCGTCGGTCTGTTCAAGCCCGAAGACATGGCCTGAGGGCACATTGTAATCACAGGAAAACCGGGAGGCGAAAGGGTGTCATGAGACGCGTGGTGGTGACGGGACTGGGCATAGTCTCCAGCATCGGCAAGGATGCCGCCGAGGTGACGCAATCTCTCAAGGAGGCGAAATCCGGCATCGTGCGGGCGGAGGAACATGCCCGTCTGGGCTTTCGCAGCCAGGTGGAGGGCCGCCCCGCCCTGCGCCCGGAGGACGTGATCGACCGTCGCAAGATGCGCTTCATGGGCGATGGCGCCGGCTGGGCCTATGTCTCCATGCAGCAGGCCATCGCCGATGCCGGGCTGGAAGAGGCCGATATCAGTCATGAGCGCACCGGCCTCATCGTCGGCACCGGTGGCCCCTCCACCCGCGCCATCGTCGCCGCCGCCGATACCACCCGCGAAAAGGGGCCGCGGCGCGTCGGCCCCTTCGTCGTGCCCAAGGCCATGAGCTCCACCGCCTCGGCCACCCTGTCCACCTATTTCCACATCAAGGGTGTGAGCTATTCCATCTCCTCGGCCTGCTCCACCTCCTCCCATTGCATCGGCAATGCCGCCGAGCTCATCCAGTGGGGCAAACAGGACATCATGTTCGCAGGTGGCGCGGAGGAGCTGGACTGGACGCTTTCGGTGCTCTTCGACGCCATGGGCGCCATGTCGAGCAAATACAACGCCACGCCTCACAAGGCCTCGCGCGCCTATGATGCGGGCCGCGATGGCTTCGTCATCGCCGGCGGCGGCGGCATGCTGGTGCTCGAGGAGCTGGAGCACGCAAAGGCGCGCGGCGCGAAAATCCATTGCGAGCTGGTGGGCTATGGCGCCACCTCCGACGGGTTCGACATGGTGGCCCCCTCCGGCGAGGGCGCGGTGCGCTGCATGAGACAGGCGCTGGAGGGGGTGGATTCGCCCATCGATTACATCAATCCGCATGCCACCTCCACGGTCATCGGCGACCTGAAGGAAATCGAGGCCATCCGCGAGGTCTTCGGCGATGACATCCCGCCCATTTCGGCCACCAAGTCGCTCACCGGCCATTCCCTCGGTGGCGCGGGCGTGCAGGAATCCATCTATTCCATCCTCATGATGCAGGAGGGCTTCATCTGCGAATCGGCCAATATCGAACAGCTCGACGAGGCCTTCGCCGATGTTCCCATCGTGCGCCAAAGGATGGATGATGCACGGCTCGACACGGTGCTGTCCAATTCCTTCGGCTTTGGCGGCACCAATGCCACCTTGGTGTTCCGCCGCTACAATGGCTGAGGCGCTTTGGCAGGGACGGGCCATGATGCTGCCGTCTTTTTCGGGCCATTAATCGGCCATTCATGCGCCGCGGTCTATTCTCGGCTCCAGTCCGGAAAGCCCGCTCCCTCCCGCCTGCGGAAAAGACATGGCCCTGTTCAGGAAAAACAACAAGCCGCGCAAGAACACCGGTGGCAGGGGGGCCGCGCCCACGGGCAAGGGCGCGCGTGGCCGCAAGGCGCGCCGCCGGCACCGGCCCTTGATTTTCCGCCTTCTGTCCTGGGCCATGACGCTGGCTGTGTGGGGGGTCATCATCGCCGCGGCCTCCACGGCCTATGTCTTTTTCACCCTCGACAGCAAGGGGCTGTTTCACATCCCCGGCCGCAAGCCGGGCATCATGGTGGTCTCCGCCGATGGCCAGGTGGTGGCCGAGCGCGGCGCCTTCTTCGGTGACGAGGCGCGCATCTCCGAGCTGCCGCGCTATCTGCCCCAGGCCGTCATCGCCATCGAGGACCGCCGCTTCTATCACCACTTCGGCATCGACCCCATAGGCCTCTCCCGCGCCATGATCCGCAATCTGCGCGCCGGGCACGTGGTGCAGGGCGGCTCCACCCTGACCCAGCAATTGGCCAAGAATCTGTTTCTGAAGCCCGAGCGCACCTTGTGGCGCAAGTTCCAGGAGGCCGTCCTGGCCCTGTGGCTGGAGAGCCGCTATTCCAAGGATGAAATCCTGCAACTCTATCTCAACCGGGTCTATTTCGGCGGCAAGGCCTTCGGCGTCGAGAAGGCGGCCAGGGAGTTTTTCGGCAAGTCCGCGCGCGATGTCACCCTGGGCGAGGCCGCCATGCTGGCCGCCACCCTGAAGGCCCCCACCCGCTACAATCCGGTGCGCCATCCAAAACGCGCCAGACAGCGCGCCAGGCTGGTCATCCAGGCCATGGTGCGCGAAGGCTTCATCACCCCCGAAGAGGCCAGGGGAGCCCTGCGTGGGGCGAAAACCGTCAAGCCCTCCAATTATGTCCCGGCCAGCCAGTATATCGTTGACTGGGTGATGGAGCAGCTGCCCGATCTGATCGGTGATTTCAATGAATCCATCGTGGTGGAAACCACCCTGGATTACCGCCTGCAAAAGCTGTCGGAAAAGGCCATCGTGCGCACAATCGCCAAATATGGCCGCAAGAAGAAGGTCTCCCAGGGCGCGCTGGTGGTGCTCGATACGAAAGGCGCTCTGAAGGCCATGGTCGGCGGGCGCTCCTACAAGCGCAGCCAGTTCAACCGCGCCATCCATGCCCAGCGCCAGCCCGGCTCGGCCTTCAAGCCCTTCGTCTATCTCACCGCCATCGAACAGGGCTACACGCCCGACAGCGTGGAAGAGGACGCCCCTGTGCGCATCGGCAAATACAGGCCGCGCAACTATGGCCACAGGTATCGCGGCCGGGTCACCCTGCGCACCGCCCTGGCCCTGTCGCTCAACACCGTGGCGGTGAAACTGTGCGCTGCCGTGGGGCCGGAGAATGTCGTCATGACCGCCAACCGGCTGGGCATCAGCTCGCCGCTGCAGCCTGTCGCCTCGCTGGCGCTGGGCACCTCGGAGGTCAACCTTCTGGAGCTGACCGGGGCCTATGCGCCCTTCGCCAATGGCGGCAAGGCCATCGTGCCCTATATCGTCACCCGCATCACCACCCGCAAGGGCAAGGTGCTCTATGAGCGCAAGGGCTCCGGCCTGGGCACGGTGATCAACGATTATGACCTGGGGGCGATGAACGACATGATGCGCGCCGTCGTCACCTCCGGCACCGGGCGGCGCGCCCGCCTGCCCGGACGCGACATCGGCGGCAAGACCGGCACCAGCCAGAACTATCGCGATGCCTGGTTCATCGGCTATTCCGCCCAGCTCATCGGCGGCGTGTGGCTGGGCAACGATGACAACTCCCCAACCCGCCGCGTCACCGGCGGCTCGCTGCCCGCCCAGGTATGGAAAACCGTCATGCAGGCCGCCCACAAGGGGCTGCCGCGCCTGCCCCTGCCGGGAGACTATCAGCGTGATGATTGGGGAGCGCCTCAGGACATGGGCGAAGAGCGCATGGCGGCAAACGACAACCGCCGCCGCGGCGGCCTGTTTGGCGTCCTCAACAGCATTTTCGGCGCTGGAGAACGCCATGCCCCACGGCCACGCCGCGAAAGAGCCGCTCCCCGCAAGATCCAGAACTTCGGCCCGGCGCGGCGCAATTGACCACCCGCCCCTCATGGGAGCGCCCGCTTCGGGCTTGCAGGCACATAAGGAAACCTTTATGACTTTTTCAGGCTCTGCCCGCGCCTGAACCGGGCGTGGGCCACAGGCCGCCAATCCGCAGCAAATTCCAGGGAGCCCAACACCCGTGACCCGTCAGAATTATCTCTTCACCAGCGAATCCGTCTCCGAGGGCCATCCGGACAAGGTCTGCGACCGCATTTCCGACGAGATCATCGATCTGTTCTACCGCGAGGCCGCCGCCAGCGGCTATGACGCCGCCGCGGTGCGCTGCGCCGCCGAGTGCCTGGCCACCACCAACCGCGTGGTCATCGCCGGCGAGACGCGCGGGCCGGGGGCCATCACCCATGAGCGCATCATCGAGACGGCGCGCAACGCCATCCGCGACATCGGCTACGAGCAGGAAGGTTTCCACTGGCAAAAGGCCGAGGTGGAGGTGCTGCTCCATGCCCAGTCCGCCGATATCGCCCAGGGTGTGGACGCAGCCGGCAACAAGGACGAGGGCGCGGGCGATCAGGGCATCATGTTCGGCTATGCCTGCACCGAGACGCCGGAGCTGATGCCCGCGCCGCTGTTCTACTCCCACCGCATCCTGCACAACCTGGCCAAGGCGCGCCATTCCGGCGCGGAGCCCAAGCTGGGCCCCGATTCCAAGAGCCAGCTCACCTTGCGCTACGAGAACGACAAGCCGGTGGAGGTGCGCCAGATCGTCGTCTCGCACCAGCATCTGGACGAGGATCTGACCTCCGAGGACATGCGCGCCATCATTGAGCCCTATGTGCGCGAAACCCTGCCCGGCGGCTGGATCACGCCGCAGACCGAATGGCACATCAACCCGACCGGCAAGTTCTTCATCGGCGGGCCCGATGGCGATACCGGCCTGACCGGGCGCAAGATCATCGTCGATACCTACGGTGGCGCCGCCCCCCACGGCGGCGGGGCCTTCTCCGGCAAGGATCCCACCAAGGTGGACCGTTCGGCCGCCTATGCGGCGCGCTACCTGGCCAAGAACGTGGTGGCTGCCGGGCTGGCCGAGCGCTGCACCATCCAGCTGTCCTATGCCATCGGTGTTGCCCGGCCGCTGTCGCTCTACGTGGATCTGCACGAGACCGGCCAGGTGGACGAGGCGCGGCTGGAGGAAATCCTGCCCGAGCTCATGGACCTGCGCCCGCGCGGCATCCGCGAGCATCTGCACCTGAACCGGCCCATCTACGCGCGCACCTCCGCCTATGGCCATTTCGGCCGCGAGCCGCAGGCCGATGGCGGCTTTTCGTGGGAAAGAACCGATCTGGTGGAAGCCCTGAAATCCGCCCTGTCCTGAAGCGGCCAGAAGCTGCTCGTTTTCACATGAAAAAACCGCGCCCTGGTGATGGCGCGGGGTTTATGGGTCTACGCCCTAAAACCACGTGTGCGCGTTCCTTCTCATCCTCTGCCAACCACCCAAGTCATGGGAGACTGCGGGTGGTTGGCAGGGGGTGAGGATGGTCTTTATGACAGTCGATGGAGATGCCCGGGTCATTTCCCCTTGTAGGGGATCATGGGCAGCCCCTCGGCCTTCCAGCCCTTGCCCTTGGGGCCGCCAAAGACGCCGCCGGCCACGTCGATGACGTGCGTCCAGCCGCGCTTGGCCAGTTCCCTGGCCACAAATTCGGAGCGCGCTCCGGTGGCGCACATGAAGGCCACCGGCCGGGTCTTGTCGCCGCCGGTAAGCTCCCTCAGCTTGGCCAGAAAGGTGGGGGCCAGTTCGATGGGATGCGCGCCATCGGGAATGCCGGTCTCTTTCCATTCATCCGGGGTGCGCACGTCGATGAGCAGCACCTCGCCTTTTTTGGCCTTGTCATGCACTTGCTCAGGATCCATGACCGTGATGGCCGGTTCCTTGGCCAGAGCAAAGGCCGGGGTGAGCATCAGGGCCGCCGCGCCCGCCATGAGGCCTCTGCGTGAAATGGGTGCCGTCATTGGTCTGTTCTCCGGTTTGTGGCTGAAATCAGCCGTTCCAGGGTTTCACCGGCAGGCCGGAGCGAATCCAGCCCGGTGAGGAAAAGTTGCCCATCATGCCGTCGGTGACATCGATGATATTGTCCCAGCCATGGCCTTTCAGGGCGCGCACGAGCTGTGCGGTGCGTGAGCCGGTGGCGCAGATGAAGGCAATCTTTTTGCCCTTGTCGCCGCCGGTGAGCTGCTCCAGCCGGGCGAGGAAATTGGGATCGTTGAGGGAGATGGTCTCGGCCCCCTCGGCTATGCCGGACTTGCGCCACTCCATGGGCGTGCGCACGTCCACCAGGACGATTTCGCCCTTGCCCAGGGCCTCGTGGGCCTCCCTGGCGGTCATGACCTCTCCGGCCGGTTGGGGTTTGAGAAAATTGAACATGCTTCGTTCCCTTGTTCTTGCTGCGCGCGATTCCATGCGCCGTCATCCTGTCGCAAATGCGGCGCCCGACGCCTTTATATGCGCTTTTTCTAATATATTCCACCCTCCGGCATGAAAAGTCCGCGATGAGAAACAAAAAACGGCCCGCCCAGGCCCGATATCCT
>JALSNA010000454.1 GCA_026987255.1 Hyphomicrobiales bacterium
TCCGGCCCGCGCCCCCTCCCGGCCGCCCAGAGGATAGGTGAGGCGTCCGGCAGGGGGAGCGGGCCTGTCTTTGTGCACGGTAGTGCGTCGTTCCGGCCCACTCCCCCTCCCAACCACCCAGATGATACGCAAGGCGGTTGGGAGGGGAAGTGGGCCTCTCTTTTGTGCACGGAGGTGCGTCGCTCCGGCCCGCGCCCCCTCCCGGCCGCCCAGAGGATAGGTGAGGCGTCCGGGAGGGGGCGCGGGCCTTGGGGGGGAGGTCAGAGCTGGTCGTATTTTTCGGCCCGGCCCCTGGACTTTTCCACCGGGTATTTGCGGGCGTTGGTTTCGATCTTTTCGGCTGCGGCGCGGGCCAGGTCGAAATCCGCCGCCTCGGCGATGAGCAACAGATAGAGCAGGACATCGGCGCATTCCTCGCGCAGGCGCTCATGCAAGGGCCCGCCGGGGGCCGCCTGGGCATCGAAGGCGGCGGCGGGCTTCCATTGCGCCAGCTCCAGGGCCTCGGCGGCCTCCAGATTGAGTGAAATGAGCAGATCCTTGAGGGTGTGAAACTGCTTCCAGTCGCGCGCATCGCGGAAGGCGATGAGTTTTCGGGTCAAATCCGCCAGGGAAGGAGCGGGCGTCATTTCCTGATTCATATCAAGTCCTTGCCTTATGCCGCCCCGAATGCAGGGCAAGATGCCGCATGAGTCACTTAATCTGCCCACAATGGGGTATTGGACTCTTGTATATCAGCGAAATTTGATTTACACGAATGTGAATATGTTGGAACGGGCAGGCCCTGCTTCCGGCATATCCTTGTAGGGAAGGACAAGAAGAATAACCCATCCGTTTCCGGCGGCCTGGCTTGAAGGCAGGCGCGAGGGCGGGTGTGTTTCATGAGAGAATTCTTCCGGCGGACCGGAGGGATTTTGCACATTCAAGCCAACCAGAAAGAGGAGAGGCATGCCTACTTTCGTTCATACCGAGAAGTGCGATGGCTGCAAGGGCGGTGAAGTCACCGTCTGCATGTACATCTGCCCCAACGACCTGATGAAGCTGGACGTTGAAGGCGAGTTCACCGGCCACGCCATGAAGGCCTTCAACCAGGAGCCGGATCAGTGCTGGGAGTGCCTGTGCTGCGCCAAGCACTGCCCGCAGCAGGCCATCGAGCTGCGCCCCTTCCAGGACTGGGTGCCGATGGGCGGCAAGGCCATCCCGCTGCGCACCGATCAGGCCATCATGTGGACCATCCAGTTCCGCGACGGCGAGGTCAAGCGCTTCAAGTTCCCGGCCCGCACCACGCCGGTGGGCTCCATCGACCCCTATGGCAACAAGCCCGAGCCGGGCGATCTGGACAGCCCGATGCTCTTCACCGAGAGTGAAGTGCCCAACGTCAATCCCAGCGCCTGAAGCCATCGCACCAGCGGCGCATCGCAACCGATGAGGCCGCACGAGGGAGAGATAAAATCAAAACCTGTTTGCATGAGGGAAACAGAAAATGAGTGAACCCAGCTTCGGCAACCCTGAAGTTGTCGAGATCGAAACCGACATCCTGATCGTCGGCGGCGGCATGGCCGCCTGCGGCGCGGCCTACGAGGCCAAGCGCTGGGCCGGCGACGACGTGAAGATCACGCTCGTGGACAAGGCCGCCATGGACCGCTCCGGCGCCGTGGCCCAGGGTCTTTCGGCCATCAACACCTATATCGGCGAGAACCAGGTCGAGGACTATGTCCGCATGGTGCATGCCGACCTGATGGGCATCACCCGCGATGACCTGGTCTTCGACGTGGGCCGCCACGTGGATGACTCGGTGCATCTGTTCGAGGAGTGGGGCCTGCCGGTGTGGAAGACGCTGGACGACGGCACCCGCGTCGACGGCGCCTCCTGGCAGAAGAAGGGCGGCAAGATGCTCAAGGATGGCGGCAAGCCGGTGCGTTCCGGCCGCTGGCAGATCATGATCAACGGCGAATCCTACAAGGTCATCGTCGCCGAGGCCGCCAAGAAGGCGCTGGGGATGGACAACATCTACGAGCGCGTCTTCATCATCAAGTATCTGCTCGACGCCAACGAGCCGAACCGCATCGCCGGCGCCATCGGCTTCTCCAACCGCGAGCACAAGCTCTACATCTTCAAGGCCAACGCCATCCTCAACGTCTGCGGCGGCGCGGTGAACATCTTCCGTCCGCGCACCACCGGCGAGGGCATGGGCCGCGTGTGGTATCCGGTGTGGAACGCCGGCTCCACCTATGCCATGGCCGCCGAGGTGGGCGCCGAGCTGACGATGATGGAAAACCGCTTCGTGCCGACCCGCTTCAAGGACGGCTACGGCCCGGTGGGCGCCTGGTTCCTGCTCTTCAAGTCCAAGGCCACCAATGGCTTCGGCGAGGACTATGTGGTCAAGAACGCCGACATGCTGAAGGACTTCTCGCCCTATGACGAGGCCGCGGTGGTGCCGACCTGCCTGCGCAACCACGCCATGCTCAAGGAGATGAAGGAAGGCCGCGGCCCCATCTACATGGACACCCCGACGGCCCTGGCCAACCTGGCCGAGACCCTGACGCCGAAGGAAGTGAAGCATCTGGAGGCCGAGGCCTGGGAGGACTTCCTCGACATGTGCATCGGCCAGGCCACCGTCTGGGCCGGCCTGAACATCCGTCCGGAGAAGGACAAGTCCGAGCTGATGCCGACCGAGCCCTACCTGCTCGGCTCGCATTCGGGCTGCTCCGGCATCTGGGCCTCCGGTCCGGAGGATCTGAACGGCACCCCCGATCATTATCATTGGGGCTACAACCGCATGACCACGGTCAAGGGCCTGTTCACCGCCGGTGACGGCGTCGGCGCGTCGGGCCACAAGTTCTCGTCCGGTTCCCATGCCGAGGGCCGTATCGCCGGCAAGTCCATGGTCCGCTTCGTGCGCGATCACAAGGATTTCACCCCCACCTTCTCGCAGACCATCGAGGAGCTGGAGGAGGAAATCTACCGGCCGGTGCGCAACTACCTGGAGCACAAGGACAAGACCACGGCGGAGGACATCAACCCGTTCTACATCACGCCGCGCAACTTCCAGCTTCGCATCCAGAAGACCATGGACGAGTATGTGGCCGGTGTGGCGACCTACTATCAGACCAACAAGATCCTGCTCGAGGAAGGTCTGAAGTATCTGGGCATGCTCAAGGAAGACGCCAAGAACATGCGCGCCAAGGACCTGCACGAGCTGCTGCGCGCCTGGGAGAACTACCATCGCATGTGGGCGGCCGAGGCGCATCTGCGCCACATCCTGTTCCGCGAGGAAACCCGCTATCCCGGCTTCTTCTACCGCGCCGACTTCCCGGAGCTGGACGAGGAGAACTGGCACTGCTTCGTCAACTCCCGCCACAATCCGGAAACGGGCGAGTGGGAGCTCAAGAAGGTGCAGTGGGTGCCCCTGGTGGATCACTCCACCGGCTTCAAGGCCGGTCAGGGCGGCCCCGGCGAGACCTCCAAGCCCGCCAACGTCTAAGGGCGCGGCCTTTTCACAAACACCAGACGGCGCCGCCTTCGGGCGGCGTCTTTTTTGCGCCCTGCCCTGCCCCTTGGGCATCTCCATCAACTGTCTCAAAGCCCCCCATGCCGGAAAGTCCCTTGCCGCGGGCTTTCCCCCGGCGCATGGGTGGTGTAAAACCCTCAAGGCCATGGCAAGGGCCTGCCGCAAGCAATCCGGAACCTGGAGATTTGAACCGCATGAGCGACGAGAAGAACATCGATCAACTGGATGACGATTCGGTATTGTCTCCGGCCTCCTATGAGGATGACGAGAAATGGCTGCGCGAGCGTAAGGACGCTTTCGAGATGCCCATGTTCGAGGGCATGGGGGGCGGTGATTCCCCCGTCGTGCCGGTGAAGCTGGAGGCCGATACGGAGTTCAACTTCCGTTGCCACAAGGGCGTCTCATGCTGGAACCAGTGCTGCCACGGGGCCAACATCACCCTGACCCCCTTCGATATCCTGATGCTGGCGCGTTACTTCTCGGTGCGGCCGCGCAACATCGTCGCGGATTTCACCGTGCCGGCCTTTCACGAGGCCTCCAACATGCCGGTGCCCAAGCTGGTCATGTATGGCAAGGACGGGACGGGCCCTTGCGTCTTCCTGGATGAAAAGGAGGGCTGCAAGGTCTACGAGGCGCGCCCGGCCACCTGCCGCTATTATCCCATCGGCATGGCGGCGATGAAGATGAAGGGCCACAAGAAGAAGGAAGAAATGCACTTCCTGGTCAGGGAGGACTACTGCAAGGGCCACGAGGAGCCCAAGACGCAAACGGTGAGCCAATACCGCAAGGAGCAGGGCGTGGAACCCTATGACCTGTTCAACGAAAGGTGGATGGAAATCCTCATGAAGGCCGCCTCCTGGCGCTCGGTGGGCGGGCCCTTCGGCAAGGACATCCCCAAGCAGATGAAGCAGATGTTCTACATGGTGTGCACCGACGTGGACAAGTTCCGCGAGTTCATCTTCAACACCAGCTTCCTGCAGAAATACGACATCCCCGATGACGTGGTGGAGTCCTTCAAGAAGAGCGACGAGACGCTGATGCTCTTCGGCTTCGACTGGCTCAAGCACATCATGTTCAACGAGGAGACGGTGCAGATCAAGCCCGATGTGCTGGCCGACGGCATCGCCCGGGCGCGCCAGAACTGGCTGGATTATGGCGACGATCCACGCTGGAGGGGCGAAAAGAAGGAAATGGAAGAAAAGGAGGACCGCTCCGAGAGCTGACAACCTGGATGGCCAGCCCTTTGGCAAGGCGGACAAACGGGAGAAGGCCTTAGGGTCAGGACCCATAAATTTGAACGGCATCTGCAGGATTTATGCTTCATCCCGGAGCCTTTTCGCCCTTGCCAATACCTTCAAGTATTGCCTGCGGACGAAAAGACACCGGGATTTTGCCTGAATCCTGCATCTGCCATCCCTCTTTATGAGTCCTGACCCTAGTCTTCTCCCGTTTTTTGTCCCCGGCAGGAGGGATCGTCAGCGCAGATAGCCGGTATGGGCCCAGCCGCGCGATCCGCCATAGCGCACCCGGCACCAGTTGCCACGGCACGGGCCGGTGACGATGACACCGCAGGCGCGGGCCGGGATGGAGCCTATGCGGGCAAAGCGGGAGCCTGGCCCGGCGCGCATCCACAGCACATCCCAGGAGGGCACGCCACGCACGCAGGCGCCGCGCGCCGGCGGCGGGGAGGTCACATAACGCATGCTGACCCAGCCGCGCGATCCGCCAAAGCGCACCCGGCACCAGTTGCCGCGGCAGGGGCCAGTGACACGCACCCCGCAGGCGCGGGCCGGAATGGCATCGATGCGGGCATAGCCGGTGCCCGGCCCGGCGCGCATCCACAGCACGTCCCAGGAGGCCACGCCGCGCACGCAGGCGGCCTCGGCCTTGTCCGCGCCGCCGGGAGACATGGCGGCGGCCAGGCCCAGAAGCAGACTCAAGGCTACAGACTTGGTGAAGGAATGTCTCATGGCTTCGTTCCCCAATCGTTTGGTTGTGCGCCCCCGACCATGGGCAATTTGCCCGATCCCGGTTTGACCGGCGCTGAACGGCCCGTTCATGCGCCGTTCAGTCTTTTTCCCGGCGCGGCGAAACCGGCCAGGGCACTTCCTCATGACCGGCATGATCATAGGGCTGATATTCCCGTCCGGCCTTCCTCAGTATGTTGAGGGTGGTTTCGTGCCAGTCGCCATCGACGGCATTGACGCCGCCCTCCCTTTCGCCATCGCGGGCAAAGGCGAGAATCTTTTGCGCCTTGACGTGGCGCTGGCGGGCATATTCGAGGATTTGCGGATAACAGGGGCCGGATTTGCGCGGCCGCATCTCGCGCACGCCGCGCTCGATATTGGCCGCCACCTCCACCTGCAGCAAAATCCAGGCATGAAGCTCCGGCTCGCGGATGTCACGCACCCTGGCAAAGGCATCGCGCCATTGATCGGAGCGCTTGCGGCGCGCGGCGGTGGGAAAGGGGCATTGCGCGACAAGATCATGGATCAGCCGCCATTTCTCCTCCTCACGGGCGCAGTTTTCCAGATAGGAGACATCCTCGCCGGACTGCTGGGCCTCCACGATGGCATGGATGCGGGCCAGAAGTTCGCGGCGGGCGGGATGCCTGGTCATGGGCATGGCGGGTCTTCCTGTGCGGCCATTATTGCCCTTTCAATCTACGGGGCCAGAGGCTAGATGTGAAGAACTCTCACTTCACAGGGCGAAAAATGATCATCGCGCAGATTTCCGATACCCATATTTCCGTCCCATCAGTGCATGGCGCGGACCGCGAGAATGATCTGGAGCGGGTGATCGGCGACATCCACGGCCGCCGCAAGCGCCCCGATCTGGTGATCCACACCGGCGATGCCGCCAACTACGGGCGGGCGGAGGAATATGCCGTGCTGCGGCGCATTCTCGATGCCCTGGACATTCCCTGGATCGTGTTGCCGGGCAATCGCGACAACCGCGCGCATATGCGCGATGCCTTCGGCGATCTGCCCTGGCTGCCCGCTGGCGAGGGGCCATTGGACTTTTCCCTGGAGGATTTCGCGGTGCGCATCGTGGCCTTCGATTCCAAGGGGCCGGGAACCAACAAGGGCTGGGCGGATCATGAGCGTCTTGTGGCGCTTTCCGCTCTGCTGGAGGCGGGCGCGGGGCGGCCAACGGTGCTGGCCATGCACCATCCGCCCTTTGCCATGCGCCATGCCAGGGATCCGCACCAGTTCGCCCAGTGGGACCAGGCGGAGAAGCTGGCGGCCCTGGTGCGGCGGCGGGCCTGCGTGAAGCTGGTGCTCACCGGCCATTCGCACCGGCTGGCGGAAAGCCACATCGGCAATGCCCCGGCCTTCACCATGCCCTCGGTGGCCACCGATCTGCGCAAGGG
>JALSNA010000455.1 GCA_026987255.1 Hyphomicrobiales bacterium
CGTCATGTCAGCCTCCTGAAAACCACTGTCCCGGCGCGCTTGCGCCCGCCATCCTTCCCCCTTTTTCATATGGGGGCATTGTGAGCCGGTTCAAAGGCACAGGCATTGACATGGGTCAGGGCGGGCGATTTTTCCACATCTGCCGCAAAACCATCCTTGCGCGGCGGTTCTTGCCAAGGCCAGCCTGGACCTCCGGAGGTCTTTAAAAACGCTTGTGCGTTCATCCTCACCTTCTGCCAGCCACCCGCAGCGCCCCGTGACTTGGGTGGTTGGCAGGGGTGAGGATGGTCTTTTGAGACAGTTAACAGAGATGCCCCTCCGGCTCATCCTGTCCGGCGGTGCGCGCCAGGGCGGCCATGGAGGGCACGCGCATGGCCTGCCCCTGCTCCGCCTCGATCAGGCCATCGGCGCGCAGACGGGTGATCTGACGCGAGACGGTCTCTATGGTCAGGCCCAGATAATCGGCGATGTCGGCGCGGCGCAAGGGCAGATCGAAGATCACCTGCGGCCCGGCGCAATTGCGGCAACCGGCCTTGCGGGCCCGGCGGGCCAGCATATAGAGAAAACTGGCGACCTTCTCGCGCGCCGTCTTGCGCCCCAGCAGCACCATCCAGTCGCGCGCACTGTCCAGCTCGTCCAGGGTTTTTTCATAGAGCCTGCGCTCGATGCGCGGATAGCGCTCCAGAAGGGCCAGAAAAGGCCCGGCCGGATAACAGCACAGCTCCACATCGGTGGCCGCCTCGGCATAGCAGGCGTTGGTCTTGCCCAGGGCGCGGCCGAGAAAATCGGGCGCAAAGAGAATGCCGACGATCTGCTGGCGGCCATCGGCGAGGGATTTGGTCAGCTTGACGGTGCCCGACAGGATATTGGCGAACCATTCGGGCTTTTCATTCTCGGCGAAGATCACCTGCCCGGCGGGGATGGTCTTGTGATGGGCGATGGCGTTCAGCGCACCGAGCTCCTCTTCTCCCAGAGCCTCGCAGACGCCACCGCCGTGGGCCGCGGGACAATCGGCGCAACCGGCCAGATGCGGCGGCAAGATGGTGTCTTTGTGATGTACTGTCACGCGGCCTTGTCCTTGAGCTCTGCCCACCCCGGTTGCTGTGGGCAAAGCACAGGCATGGGCCGGCGTCAAGGCCGGCCATGATCTACGCGCGGGCGGCATGTGGCCCGGCGCGTGGCATTTTTGCATCGTGGGGGAGAAAGGCAGGGGCGGTGGTTTCCAGCGGAAAGTGGGGGGAACGAAGCGACAGCTGGCTTTCTCGACAGATCCCACCACCCCTTAGGCGCCGTCCGCATGACATCCAGGAAAGGGTGCCGCGGGCTTGTTCTCAGTGCATCCTTAAACATCTGAGTGGACAGATGCATTGACCTGCATCAAGGAAGGTGCGGTTTTCGGATTTTTTTGGTTGTGGGGGCTGTCTTTGTGCACGGTGGTGCGTCGCTCCGGCCCACTCCCCCTCCCAACCG
>JALSNA010000456.1 GCA_026987255.1 Hyphomicrobiales bacterium
GGAGGCCACGCAAGCCCTCATCGAGGCCGGGGCCGACGCCATCAAGGTGGGCATCGGGCCGGGCTCCATCTGCACCACCCGCATCGTCGCCGGTGTCGGCGTGCCGCAACTGACCGCCATCATGGATTGCGTCAACGCGGCGCGCAAGACCGAAACCCCCATCATCGCCGATGGCGGCATCAAGTTCTCCGGCGACATGGCCAAGGCCCTGGCCGCCGGGGCAAGCTCGGTGATGATCGGCTCCCTCCTGGCCGGCACCGACGAGGCCCCCGGCGAGGTCTATCTCTATCAGGGACGCTCCTACAAGGCCTATCGCGGCATGGGCTCGGTGGGGGCCATGGCGCGCGGCTCCGCCGACCGCTATTTCCAGGCCGAGGTCACCGACACCATGAAATTCGTGCCCGAGGGCATCGAGGGCCAGGTGCCCTACAAGGGCCCGGCGGGCAATGTCCTGCACCAGCTCAACGGCGGCCTGCGCGCCGCCATGGGCTATACCGGAGCGGCCACCTTGCCGGAATTTGCCGAGCGCGCCGTCTTCGTGCGCATCTCCGGCGCCGCCCTGCGCGAAAGCCACGTGCACGACGTGCAGATCACCCGCGAAGCGCCCAACTACCTGCGCCAGTGACCTGGCCAATCCCGTCAGCCTCATGGCGGGGCAGGGGGTTGATGGAACCTGCGCAAGGAATATATTTTCATTGACCGGGGGTTTTCCTTGATCTTGAGGAGGGCTCCAATGTCCATCAGCTTGCACAAACATCTTTGCGCCTTTTTGGCTCTTTCCTGCATGGCGGCCCCGGCCATGGCTGCTGCGCTCTCCAGCGGACAGCCCTCCGCTGGTCAGCCTTCCTTCATCACATTGGCCATGAGCGGTGGTGGCAAGTATTGCTGCGCCGAATATGGCAAGAAATGCGTCAAAAAGGACAAGAACGGCAAATGCGTCAAGGAAGCGGAAGTCTGCGTGAAATGGCAAAAGCCGCCGTGCAGGTCTCAGAAGTGAGGCGCGCCATGGACACATTATCTGAAGACAAAGGGCGCATGGGGCTGCCTGTGCTGCTGCTGGCATTGGCCCTTTTCGCCGCCGCCACACCGGCACAGGCAGGGTGTCTGCGCATGCAGATCAGGGCCGAAGGGATGAAAATCCATTTCCTCAACCGGCCGGTGGAGGAAAAGGCCCGCCAGTCCGCCATTCTGGCCTGGGAGAACATGGCGGCCAAAAAGGCCGGTGCGGCTTATGCCCAATGGCGCAATGCCAAGGGGCGCAAGATGCAATGCCGCCTGGTCAGCCGCAGCGAGACGCTCTGCACCGCCGCCGCCACGCCCTGTGACGGCAAATGAGTGAGTCGCATGTGAAGTATTCACAACAGATTGAATACACAGCATTTTCTGGCATTCTGACAATCCGTGAATTGCAAGGTTCTGACAGATTTTCTGTCAGAACCTTGCAATTTACTTGGGGCCAAAAA
>JALSNA010000457.1 GCA_026987255.1 Hyphomicrobiales bacterium
GCTTTCCAGTCCTCATCGGGCAGGGCGGGGGTGGCGGGCCAGGCAGCGATGTGGCGGATGTGATCGATGCGCGCCTGGGTGGCCGGGTGGGTGCTGAGCATTTCGCCCAGCTTGCCCTCATCGGAGCCCATCTGCTTTTGCAGCTTGACGAAGAAGGCGGAAAAGCCCGTCTTGGATATGCCGGCGGCCTTGAGAAGTCTCAAGGCCCAGTCATCGGCCTGGCGCTCGGCGCGGCGCGAATAGCTCATCTGGAGGATGTATTCCGCCCCGTTGCGCAGGATGTCGGGCGCGCCGCCCATCATGAGTTCCAGCGCCAGGGACAGGCCGATGGAGCGCACCAGGGAGGATTCGGGGTGAATCTCGATGGCGTGGCCCATCTCGTGGGCGATGACCCCGGCCAGTTCGTCCGGCGTATCGGCGAATTGCAAAAGCCTGTCGCTGACCACGATGCGGCGGCCGGGGACGGTGAAGGCGTTGAGCATGCCCAGTTTGGCCACCCGGACCGAAAAGGCCCCGTGTTCATCGTGCGGATTGAGGCGCAGCACCAGTTTCTTCAGGGCGCGCATGCCCTTGGGGTTTGCGCAGGTCTTGCCGCCTTTGGTCATGGAAGCGATGAGCTGATCGCCGAACCTGGCGCGGACACTGTGCGGGATGTGGCTGGCGATGATGCGGGCGGGAGAGAAATCCGTGAAGGTCACGATGGCGGCAAAAGCGGCGATGAGAGCGGCGGCCGCCAGCATGGGCCTGAGCAGGCGCCTGCGGCGGTGCCTGACGCCCAGCTGCGGGGCGCGCAGCAGCAAGGCATCGGCAAAGCGCGGATCCTCCACGTGCAGCCGCGCTGCATGCTGGCTGATCAGGCCGATGTTGACCGGCTGCCCGGCCAATACGGGGGCGGCTGAGAAAATCTCCTCATAGGGCCACAGCAACGTTTGTCCGCCGGGCAGGGTTATCTCCACCCCGGAAGCGCGCAGGCGTGCGTGTGCCGTGCTGGCAGCGGCGCTTTGGCCGTCGCTGTAGGTGGCGGTGCTTTCCAGCATCAGAACATGTCCACATCGAAGGCCTCCGCCAGGCCCTCACCGGTGCGCTCCAGGGCGTCGGTGGCCTGGGCTATGGCGGCAAAGTTCACCAGGCCGTCAATGGACAGCCGCTTGAAGATGTAGCGCGCCGTGCGCGTCTGCACGACGGGAGCGAAAATGCCGAGGGTGAAAATGGTGATCAGAAGGTTGGTCACGATCAGGCCGATGAGGCTGCCGGTGCCCAGGGCAAGGCCAAAGACCGCGCCCTCGAAGCGGGTCTGGCCCGCCAGGTAGTTGGCGGTGCGCACCTGATAGCGGATGGTGAGCACGAGGGCGAGCAGAACGAGCGGCGCGCTCAGCCCCAGGGCCAGCAGGGCATCTTCCCTGCTTTCGTTCGCGGCGGCATAAATCCAGGGGGCGGCGATGAGGAGCCAGCTT
>JALSNA010000458.1 GCA_026987255.1 Hyphomicrobiales bacterium
GCATGGGCCTTCTTTCCTTGTTGTGAGAAAATCCGCGGGGGATTTTCTCTCGCTCCGGCCCACGCCCCCTCCCAACCACCCAGATGATACGCAAGGCGGTTGGGAGGGGGCATGGGCCTTTTTTCCTTTCTAGGCCGCGGTGTCTTCGACGTAGGCGGCGTATCCTTCTTTCTCCAGTTCCAGGGCCAGCTCCTTGCCGCCGGAGCGCACGATGCGGCCCGCCGCCATGACGTGCACATGGTCGGGCTCGATGTAATCGAGCAGGCGCTGGTAATGGGTGATGAGCAAAAAGCCGCGCTTTTCGCTGCGCAAGGCGTTGACGCCATCGGCGACGACCCGCAGGGCGTCGATGTCGAGGCCGGAATCGATCTCGTCGAGAATGCACAAGGTGGGATCGAGCACCGCCATCTGCAGGGTCTCCATGCGCTTTTTCTCGCCGCCGGAAAAGCCGACGTTGACCGGGCGGCGCAGCATGTCCATGGGGATGTTCAGCTGCGCGGTCTTTTCACGCACCAGGCGCATGAAATCCGGGGTGGAGAGCTCCTCCTCGCCGCGCAGCTTGCGTTGCGAGTTCAGCGCCACCTTGAGAAACTGCATGTAGGGCACGCCGGGGATCTCCACCGGATACTGGAAGGCCAGGAACAGCCCCGCCGCGGCGCGCTCCTCCGGGGCCAGCTCCAGCAGATCCCTGCCGCGGAAGCTGGCGGCGCCCGCCGTCACCTCATAACCGGGCTTGCCGGCCAGCACATGGGAGAAGGTGGACTTGCCGGAGCCGTTGGGGCCCATGATGGCGTGCACCTCGCCGGGCGCGATGGACAGGCTCAGCCCCTTGAGAATTTCCTTCGCCGCGCCCTCTTCCTCCGATTCCACGGAGACGCGCAGATTTTCGACATTGAGCAGCATTGGTCTTTCCTTGTGTGCGGGATGGCCGTTGCGTCAGCCGACGCTGCCTTCCAGGGAGATGTTGATGAGTCTTTGGGTCTCGGCCATGAATTCCATGGGCAGTTTCTGGATGACGTCGCGCACGAAGCCGTTGACGATGAGGGCCACGGCCTCTTCCTCCGGGATGCCGCGCGACTGGCAGTAGAAGAGCTGATCCTCGGCGATCTTCGAGGTGGTGGCCTCGTGCTCCACCTTGGCATGGGGCGTTTTGGCGGTGATGTAGGGCACGGTGTGGGCGCCGCAGGTTTCGCCGATGAGCAGGCTGTCGCACTGGGTGTAATTGCGGCTGCCGGTGGCCTTGCGGCCCACCGAGACCAGGCCGCGATAGGTGTTCTGGGAGCGCCCGGCGGAGATGCCCTTGGAGATGATGCGGCTGGTGGTGTTCTTGCCCAGGTGAATCATCTTGGTGCCCGAATCCACCTGCTGGAAACCGTTGGATATGGCGATGGAATAGAACTCGCCGGAGGAGCCATCGCCCTTGAGGATGCACGAAGGGTATTTCCAGGTGATGGCCGAGCCGGTCTCCACCTGCGTCCAGCTCACCTTGGCGTTGCGGCCGCGGCAATCGGCGCGCTTGGTGACGAAATTGTAGACGCCGCCCCTGCCCTCGGCATCGCCGGGATACCAGTTCTGGACGGTGGAATACTTGATCTCCGCCTCATCGAGAATGACGAGCTCGACCACCGCCGCATGCAGCTGGTTCTCGTCGCGCATGGGGGCGGTGCAGCCCTCAAGGTAGCTCACGTAAGCGCCCTCGTCGGCGATGATCAAGGTGCGCTCGAACTGGCCGGTCTGCTTTTCATTGATGCGGAAATAGGTGGACAGCTCCATGGGGCAGCGCACGCCCTTGGGGATATAGACGAAGGAGCCATCGGTGAAGACGGCGGAATTGAGCGCCGCATAGAAATTGTCGCCCACCGGCACCACCGAGCCCAGATACTTCCTCACCAGATCGGGATGGTCGCGGATGGCCTCCGAGATGGGGCAGAAGATGACCCCTGCCTTTGCCAGCTCCTCGCGGAAGGTGGTGACCACGGAGACCGAATCGAAGACCGCGTCCACCGCCACCTTCGATGCGCCCTCGACACCGGCCAGAACCTCCTGCTCCTTGAGCGGGATGCCGAGCTTCTCGTAGGTCTTGAGAATCTCCGGATCGAGCTCATCGAGGCTCTTGATGGCCTGCTTCTTCGGCGCGGCGTAATAATAAAGGTCCTGAAAGTCCACCGGCGGGTAATGCACCTTGGCCCAGGTGGGCTCCTCCATCTCGAGCCACTTGTGATAGGCATCCAGGCGCCATTGCAGCATCCATTCAGGCTCACCCTTCTTTTTCGAGATGAAGCGGATGATGTCCTCGTTCAGGCCCTTGGGGGCCTTGTCCATCTCGACCTCGGTCTCGAAGCCGTATTTGTATTTCTCGCCGAGCTCCTCGACGGTCTTGACGGTGTTCTGATCGGCCATGTGTCCGGTCCTGTTCAAGCAGCGTTTGCACTCATGCGCTCCACCTGCGCCTGCCAGCTGCGCAGGAAAAGGCGGATGTCATCTTCGGTATTGTCCGGCCCCAGGGAGACGCGCAGGGCGCGGCGGGCCAGCTCCCTGTCCACCCCCATGGCCACCAGGGCGCGCGAGACTTCGGCCTTGCCCGAATGGCAGGCGGAGCCGGCGGAGAGGCTCACGCCATCGAGATCGAAGGCCATGAGCGCGGTGGCGGCATCCATGCCGGGATGGGCGAAAAAGGTGGTGTTGGCCATGCGCGGGGCGGCCTGCGAAAAGATGGTCACCTGCGGGCAGATGGCCTGAAGTCGCGATTCAAGTTCGTCCCGCAAGTCCCTGATTGCGGATTCCTTTTGCGCCCTGCCCTCAAGCGCCGATTCAAGGGCGGCGGCCATGGCGGCGATGCCCGCCACGTTCTCGGTTCCGGCGCGGCGGCGGCGCTCCTGGCCGCCTCCGAGAATGAGCGGCTCCAGCCCCACCCCCTCGCGGATGATCAGCGCGCCCACGCCTTGCGGGCCACCGAACTTGTGGGCCGAGATGGCCAGCATGTCCACGCCCAGGGCATTGAAATCGATATCGGCCTTGCCCGCGCCCTGCACCGCGTCACACAGGATGAGCGCCCCATGCTCATGGGCGATGCGGGCGGCCTGGCGCACCGGCTGCAAGGCGCCGGTCTCGTTGCTGGCGAACATCAGGCAGACCAGGGCCTTGCCGCCCTGCTCGCGCAAGGCGCGCTCCAGGGCCTGCAGGTCCGCCACGCCTTGCGCATCGACATCGAGAAAGCTCACCGGCCTGCCCGATGCCTTGGCCGGGCGGACAACCGCCGGATGCTCCATGAAGGAGACGATGTAACGCTGCACCGGCGCGCCGCGCACGGCCATGTTGTCCGCCTCGGTGCCGCCGGCGGTAAAGACGATTTCGTGCGCCGCGCAGCCAAGGTTCCCGGCCAGGGACTGGCGCGCATCCTCGACGATGGCGCGGGCGGCCTGGCCACCGGCATGGGCGGAAGAGGGATTGAGCGCGCCTTTGTCCCAGACCGCGCACATGGCCTCGCGGGCCGCCGGGCTCAGGGGCGTATCGGCGTTCCAGTCCATATATGCGCGGCGGGTGGTCATTTCGTGCTCTTTTCAAAAACTCACTGTTTGCGGATTGGCGGGCGGGGCGAAGTCAGCCACGCAGGACCTTCATCGGCTGGGCCTTGGCGCGGCGCACCTCCGCCGCCAGGGCCAGGTTGCGCTTTTCCACCACGTCGCCCAGGGTGACGGCGGAGAGAAACCCGGCGATCTGGCGGCGCAGGGAAGACCACAGCTCGTGGGTGATGCACGGCTCGCCGTCCTGGCAGCCATCCACGGCGTCACCATCGAGGCAGCGGGTGACGGTAAAGGGCTCGTCGGCGGCGCCGATGATGTCGATGATGAAGATCTCGTCGGCATCACGGGTCAGCTTGTAGCCCCCGCCGGGGCCGCGGGTGGAGGCCACCAGACCGGCGCGGCGCAGCTTGGCGAAGAGCTGCTCGAGGTATTCTTGCGATATGTTCTGGCTGGCGGCGATGTCGGCAAGGGACACCGGCCTGTCGGACTTGCGCTGGGCAATGTCGGCCATGGCCATGACGGCATAACGCCCCTTGGTGGAGAGTTTCATCCTTGTCCGCCTTTCCCTTGTCTTCACTGCCCACCGCGCCGGAGATGTCCGGCTTGCCTTTTTGGCCCGGTTGGGTGTATGAAACGACAGCCGATGAGCCTTGCGCGCCCGCGCCTGGCACTTAAAGGGGTATAGAATACCCGACCTGCCAAGTCAACTATTAGAACCGCATGCTGCCTGGAGTTTTCATTGCGTGGGCGCCCGGAGCCCTTGCCGGAGCGCGGCGGGCGCATCATATCATTATCCGGGAAAAGCATATTGCCCCGTTCATGCGGGATATCGGGACTAGAAGGACAACCCATGCCTGAAGTGATCTTCAACGGACCGGCGGGGCGGCTGGAAGGCCGCTATCACCCCGCGAAGGAGACCAATGCGCCCATTGCGCTGATCCTGCATCCGCATCCGCAGTTCGGCGGCACCATGAACAATCCCTTGGTGCATGCGCTCTATTACATGTTCGCCCAGCGCGGCTTTTCGGTGCTGCGGTTCAATTTCCGCTCCGTGGGGCGCTCGCAGGGACTGTTCGACAATGGCGCCGGCGAGCTGGCCGACGCGGCGGCCGCCCTGGACTGGATGCAGACGCTCACCAAGGAGGCGAAAAGCTGCTGGCTGGCGGGCATTTCCTTCGGCTCGTGGATCTCCATGCAGCTGCTCATGCGCCGCCCGGAGGTGCAGGGCTTTCTGACCATTGCGCCCCTGGCCAAGCACTATGACTTCTCCTTCCTGGCGCCGTGCCCGACATCGGGCCTGATCGTCAATGGCGCCAACGACAAGGTGACCGAGCCGGAGGTGGTCGAGGCCCTGGTGAAGAAGCTCAAGACCCAGAAGGGCATCACCATCGAGCATGTGGTCATGGCGGACACCAACCACTTCTTCGAGAACAAGGTGGACGAATTGACCGCCATCTGCGGCTCCTACGTGGACCGGCGGATGAAGGAAATGGGCCACGTTTAAGCCAGCAGAAGGGCTTGCGCCAAAGATCTCGAGCCCTGCACCGCCGCATGTGAAGTCGGACGTGAAGAAAAGTTTTCCAGCCTGCCTGGCAGGCTGGAAATACTTTTCTTCAGGAAAAACAAGGCGTCCTGCTGACTTGGGGCGGCCCGGCGTCAGCAGGACATCATTTTTGGCCCCAAGTAAATTGCAAGGTTCTGACAGAAAATCTGTCAGAACCTTGCAATTCACGGATTGTCAGAATGCCAGAAAATGCTGTGTATTCAATCTGTTGTGAATACTTCACATGCGACTGTGAAGTTTTCACAAGTCCTGTATGCGCAAAGGGATTTGCGCACTCGTTCCGGCCCGCTCCCCCTCCCAACCGCCCAGGATTGTGAGCAAGGCGGTTGGGAGGGGGAGCGGACCTTGGGGTTTTTGCAATCGCATGCCGTTGTTACCCTCGCCCGGGGCGCTTGACGGCAACGCGGGTGAGGGTTCCGCGGCGGCGGGACATCCTGGCCTTGGGGCCGTGCTTCTTGCTGCGCCGGGCCCTGGCGCGCTCCTTGGCCTCCTGGCGTTCGCGGCGGCGCTCCTCCTGGAAGGCGGAGGCGATGAGGCCCGATGGCACGGTCACCAGGCCGATGCCGAGGATGAGGATGATGGTGGTGAAAATGCGCCCGCCCAGGGTAATGGGGAAGGCGTCGCCATAGCCCACGGTGGTCAGGGTCACCACCGCCCACCACAGGGCATGGAAGACGGAGGCGAACTTCTCCGGCTGCGCCTCGTGCTCGAAATGCCATATGCCGGCCGCCGCCAGGAAAATCAGCAGCATGGCCAGACCCAGAAAGACGATGAGCTCCTCGCGCACGATCCGCAAGGCGCGCTCCAGCCTGTCCAGGGCGCGCACGTAACGCAGGACCTTGAGCAGCCGCAACAGGCGCACGAAACGCAAGATGCGCAGGGCGCGCATGTCCGCCAGGCCCAGCCAGAAGGGCAAGATGGCCAGCAGATCGATCAGGCCGAAGAAGGAGAAGATATAGCGCAAGGGCCGCCTGGCCACCCATATGCGCAGGATATATTCGATGGTGAAAATGCCGACGGTGAACAGCTCCAGCCCGTAAAGCGCCTTGCGCGCCCAGGGCGGCAGATCGGGCAGGGTGTCAATGGCGAAGCCCAGCAGGGAGATGAAGATCAGCCCCTGGATGGAAAAGGCGAAAATGCGCCCCTCGCGGGTGTTGACGCTTTCCAGGATAGGCCGCAGGCGGGCTCTCAGGCCGGGCTTTCGCGCTTTGTGAACTTTCCTCATGCCCTGGATATAACCCCTTGAGGATATGAAACAATACCACCTGTGAGGGGTTTGGGCGCGCGCGTGGTTTCCGGCCAGGTGAGCGGCAGGCCTTTCAGCGCCCGCACCGCCAGATAGGCCCAGCCTTGCGCCTCCAGCATGTCGCCATCGAGCCTGAGCGCCTCGGCCGGGGCGACGGGGGCCTCCACGGCCGCGGCCAGCAGCTCCATCAGGTGGCGGTTGCGCCGCCCGCCACCGCAGATCACCCACAATCGCGGCGGGGCCGGGAACCACTGCGCCGCCCTGGCGATGGCCCGGGCGGTGAAGGCGGCAAGGGTGGCCGCGCCATCGGCCGTATCGAGCGCCGCCACGGGAGCCAGCGAAAAGCTTCCACGGTCGAGCGATTTCGGCGGCTGTCCGGCAAGGAAGGGATGGGCCAGATAGCCTTGCACGATGGCCTCGTCCGCCTTGCCGGATGCGGCCATCCGGCCATCTTCATCGAATGGCGCGCCGGTCTTTTG